>NZ_WKEE01000027.1:0-63617 GCF_021605635.1 Stenotrophomonas sp. PA-6-5C | reverse complement strand
GGCATCCACCCCAGCGCAGTGATCGATCCGCAGGCGCAGGTCGCCGCCAGCGCCCACGTCGGCCCGTTCGTCACCATCGGCGCACGCAGCGTCATCGGCGAGAACTGCATCATCGGCGCCGGCAGCATCATCGGCGAAGACTGCAGCCTCGACAGCGGCTGCGAGCTGATCGCGCGCGTTACCCTGGTCACCCGCGTCAAGCTGGGCAAGCGCGTGCGCATCCATCCCGGCGCCGTGCTGGGCGCCGACGGCTTCGGCCTGGCCATGGACGCTGGCAAATGGATCAAGGTGCCGCAGCTTGGCGGCGTGCGCATCGGCGACGACTGCGAGATCGGTGCCAACACCTGTGTTGACCGTGGCGCGCTGGAAGACACCGTGCTGGCCGAGGACGTCCGCCTGGACAACCTGGTGCAGATCGCACACAACGTGCAGATCGGCGCCCACTCGGCCATCGCAGGCTGCACCGGTATTGCCGGCAGCGCCAAGATCGGCCGTTACTGCCTGCTCGGCGGCGCCGTTGGCGTCGTCGGTCATCTCGAAATCTGCGACAAGGTCGTGATCACCGGCAAATCGGTGGTCCGCAACTCCATCACCGAGCCGGGCGAGTATTCCTCCGGCACGCCCCTGACCGACAACCGCACGTGGCGCAAGAATGCCGCGCGCTTCAAGCAGCTTGATGCACTGGCCCGTCGCATCCTGTCTGTGAGCAAGGAGAAAGAATGAGCCAGCCCCAGACCCTGCCGGACATGGCGCAGATCCAGACGCTGCTTCCGCACCGCTACCCGTTCCTGCTGGTGGACAAGGTGGTGTCGATCGACTACGAGAAGCGCACGATCGTCGCGACCAAGAACGTCAGCATCAACGAGCCGTTCTTCCAGGGCCACTTCCCGGGCCAGCCGATCATGCCCGGCGTGCTGATCATCGAAGCCATGGCCCAGGCCGGTGGCGTGCTGACCCAGCTCACCCTGGGCCGCGATGCGCAGTCCAAGCTGTTCTACATGGTCAAGGTCGACAAGGCCCGCTTCACCAAACAGGTGGTGCCGGGTGACGTGCTGGAGATGCACGTGGAGATCAAGCGCGTGATCCGCAACATGGCCGTGTACGACTGCGTGGCCAAGGTCGACGGCGAAGTCGTCGCCTGCGCCGAGGTGCTGTGCGCCGGCACCCGCGAATGACCCTGGCTGGAGGCCCGAGATGAGCGACAACGCCCCCCTGATCCATCCCACTGCCGTGATCGATCCGTCGGCACGCCTGGCCGACGATGTCCGCGTGGGCGCGTTCACGATCATCGGCCCGGAAGTCGAAATCGGTGCCGGTACCGAGATCGGCCCGCACTGCAGCGTGCACGGCCCGACCCGGATCGGCCGCGACAACCGTTTCATCGGCCACGTCGCGGTCGGCGGCGAGCCGCAGGACAAGAAGTACGCCGGTGAACGCACCGAACTGGTGATCGGCGACCGCAACGTGTTCCGCGAGTTCGTCACCCTCAACCGTGGCACCGGCGGCGGCGGTGGCATCACCACCATCGGCGATGACAACTGGATGCTGGCCTACACGCACGTGGCCCACGATTGCCACGTCGGCAACTTCTGCGTGTTCTCCAACAACACCACGCTGGCCGGCCACGTGACCGTGGGCGACTACGTGATCATCAGCGGCTTCGCCGGCGCGCATCAGTTCTGCCGCATCGGTGCGCATGCCTTCCTCGGCATGGGCGCGCTGACCAATGGCGACGTGCCCCCGTTCACCATGGTCGGCACCGACTCGCTGGGCCGCCCGCGCGGCATCAACAGCGAGGGCCTGAAGCGCCGCGGCTTCGACCCCGAGCGCATCACCGCCATCAAGCGCGCCTACCGCACGCTGTACGTGGCGGGCCTGCCGCTGGCCGAAGCCAAGGCGCAGCTGGCCGAGCAGGCGCGCGACAGCGACGACGTCAAGTCGATGCTGGACTTCATCGAACACACCGAGAGGCACCTGCTGCGATGAGCAGCGCGACCGGCCAGGCGCCGGCCGGCGCCGAGGTGATTTCGCTGGCCTCGATGGCCGGCAGCGTGCCTGCGCACCGGGTGCTGAGTGATCGCCCGTTGCGGATCGCGCTGGTCGCCGGTGAAGCCTCCGGCGACCTGCTCGGTGCGGGCCTGATACGCGAACTGAAGGCCCGCTTCCCGCATGCCGAATTCGCCGGCATCGGCGGCGATGCGATGCGCAGCGCCGGCTGCCAGACCTGGCACGATGCCAGCGAACTGGCGGTGATGGGCCTGACCGAAGTCCTGCGCCATCTGCCGCGCCTGCTCAAGCTGCGTTCGGCGTTCCGCCAGCGTGCGCTGGAGTGGCAGCCGGACGTGTTCATCGGCATCGACGCGCCCGATTTCAATCTGGGCATCGAACGCTGGCTGAAACAGCGTGGCGTGCGCACCGTGCACTACGTCAGCCCTTCGGTATGGGCATGGCGCGAGAAGCGCGCCGAGAAGATCGGCAGCAGCGCCGACCTGGTGCTGTGCCTGTTCCCGATGGAACCCCCGATCTACGCCAAGCACGGCATCGACGCGCGCTTCGTCGGCCATCCGATGGCCGATGACATCCCGCTGCACGTCGACCGTGAAGCCGCCCGGATCGAACTCGGCCTGCCCGCCTCGGCCAAGGTGCTGGCCGTGCTTCCCGGCAGCCGCCTGGGCGAGATCTCCAAGCTCGGCGAAGCCTTTTTCGAGGCCGCCTGGCAGGTGTCCGAGCGCATTCCCGGCCTGCACGTGGTGGTCCCTGCGGCCAATGCGGCCTGCCGTCGCCTGATCGAAGAACAGCTGTCACGCTCGGCACTGCCGGTGGCCTATTCGCATGTACTGGACGGCCAGGCGCGCAACGCGATGATCGCCGCCGACGTGGTGGTGCTGGCCTCCGGCACCGCGACCCTGGAAGCGATGCTGGTGAAGCGGCCGATGGTCGTCGGCTACCGGGTCAACGAACTGACGTACCGCCTGGTGAAGGCGCTGGGGTTGATCAAGGTCGACCGCTTCGCCCTGCCCAACATCCTTGCCGGTCAGGACCTGGCGCCGGAACTGATGCAGCACGACTGCACGCCGGAGAAACTGGCTGCGGCCGTCCAGCAGTGGTTTGACCATCCGCAGCGGATCGCCGACCTGCAGGGCACCTACACACGGCTGCATGAACGCCTGCGTCGCAACGCTTCGGCGCGTGCCGCCGATGCTGTGGGCGAACTGCTGGTCCGCGGCCAGGAAAGGGCATGAGCCGTCGCCATGCCGCTGCGGCCAGCCTGGCCCTGTTCGATGGCGCAGCGGTGATCGATCCCGGCCACCGCATCGCCGGCGTCGACGAAGCCGGGCGGGGGCCGCTGGCTGGCCCCGTCGCGGTGGCAGCGGTGGTGTTCGATCCGCAGCGGCCACGACTGAATGGTCTGGACGATTCCAAGCAGCTGACCGCGGCCCGCCGCGAGCAGTTGCACGACCGCATCCTCGACCGCGCCCTGGCCTGGCACGTGGTGCTGGTGGACGTGGAAGCCATTGATCGCCTGAACATCTATCAAGCCACGCTGCAGGGCATGCGCGATGTCGTCGCGGCGGTGGCCCACGTGGCCGGCTTCGCCCGCATCGATGGCAACGTGGTGCCCAAGGGCCTGGTGCTGCCGGCGCAGGCGCTGGTCGGCGGCGATGGCATCGACCGCGCGATCATGGCGGCCTCGATCCTGGCCAAGGTCTCGCGCGACCGCTACATGCTGGACCTGCACGCTCGCCACCCGCAGTACGGCTTCGACCAGCACAAGGGCTACGGCACCCCGGCGCATCTGGCCGCCCTGCGTGAACACGGCCCGTGCGCGGAGCACCGGCGCAGTTTCGCCCCGGTGCGCGAGTGTCTGGAAGCGCCGGCTGTCGCGGCCATCGCCTGAGCCTGCTGGAGTTGTAGCGCCGAGCCCATGCTCGGCTGTCCACAGCAGCCGAGCATGGGCTCGGCTCCACAGAAGGCGGCCTCCCGCACGCCTGAATCCGGCGCCACGCCGTGCCCCTGTCAAGCCTTGTGGCAACCCCCTGCCCTCGCTACCCTGACCGGGCACTCCAGCGCTTCCCGACCCCGGCGACGATTCCCGCGTCTGCACCCGGGGCCTGCGCGCTCCAACCTGGTCCGGCATGTCCAACTCCCGCTTCGTACATCTCCACGTCCACACCGAGTTCTCGCTGGCGGACTCGACCATCCGCGTGCCGGCCAAGCCGGACCAGGCTGACCCGAAAAAAGCCAAGCAGGCCAACCTGCTGTCGCGCTCGGTCGAACTGGGCCTGCCTGCGCTGGCGGTAACCGACCTCAACAACCTGTTCGCCCTGGTCAAGTTCTACAAGGCCGCCGAAGGCGTGGGCATCAAGCCCATCGCCGGCGCCGACGTGATGATCGCCGAGGAAGGCCAGGACCCGTGGCGGATGACGCTGCTGTGCCGCGACCGCGAGGGCTACCTGAGCCTGTCGCGGCTGCTGACCCGGGCGTGGATGGAAGGCCATCGCCCCGAGGGCGGCGTGGCCGTGCATCCGGACTGGCTGAAGGCCGGCAACGCCAACCTGTTCGCCCTGGCCGGCCGTGACAGCCTGGCCGGGCGCCTGGCGCTGGATGGCAAGCACGATCTGGCCGAACAGCAGCTGGCCGACTGGCAGCGCGTGTTCGGCGACGGCCTGCACCTGGAGCTGACCCGCACCGGTCGCGACGGCGAAGAAAGCTTCAACCAGTTCGCGCTGATGGCCGCCGGCCAGCGCGGCCTGCCGGTGATCGCCAGCAACGATGTTCGCTTCCTGTCGCCGTCCGATTTCAGCGCGCACGAAGCACGCGTGTGCATCTCCACCGGCCGCGTGCTGGATGACCCCAAGCGCCCACGCGAGTACAGCGACCAGCAGTACCTGAAGTCGGCCGAGGAGATGTGCGCGCTGTTTGCCGACATCCCCGATGCGATCGACAACACGCTGGCGCTGGCCGAGCGCTGCAACATCGAGATGCGCCTGGGCACCTACTTCCTGCCCGACTATCCGGTGCCCGACGAGGAGACGCTGGACAGCTGGATCCGCAGTGAATCGCGCAAGGGCCTGGCTGCGCGCCTGGAAAAGAATCCCATCGCGCCCGGCATGACCGCGCAGGATTACAGCGACCGCCTCGAGTTCGAGCTGGACACCATCATCAAGATGGGCTTCCCCGGCTACTTCCTGATCGTGGCCGACTTCATCCAGTGGGGCAAGGCACAGGGCATCCCGATCGGTCCAGGCCGTGGTTCCGGCGCCGGCTCGCTGGTGGCGTGGGCGCTGCAGATCACCGATCTGGATCCGCTGCCGTACAACCTGCTGTTCGAGCGCTTCCTCAACCCCGAACGCGTGTCGATGCCCGACTTCGACATCGACTTCTGTATGGACCGCCGCGACGAAGTCATCGACTACGTCGCGCGCAAGTATGGCCGCGAGCGGGTCAGCCAGATCATCACCTACGGCACCATGGCGGCCAAGGCGGTGGTGCGCGACTCTGGCCGCGTGCTGGGCTTCCCCTATGGCCTGGTCGACGGCGTCGCCAAGCTGATCCCGAACATCCTCGGCATCTCGCTGAAGGACGCGATGGGTGAGGGCAAGGACAGCGAGATGGCCTCGCCCGAGCTGATCCAGCGCTACCAGAGCGAGGACGATGTCCGCGACCTGATCGACCTTGCGCGGCAGCTGGAAGACCTCACCCGCAACGCCGGCAAGCACGCCGGCGGCGTGGTGATCGCACCCGAACCGCTGAGCGAGTTCTGCCCGCTGTTCGCCGAACACGATGAAGAGGGCCGCGGCAAGAATCCGGTCACCCAGTTCGACAAGAACGACGTTGAAGAAGTCGGCCTGGTGAAGTTCGACTTCCTCGGCCTGCGCACGCTGACGATCATCGACTGGGCGGTGAAGGCGATCAACAAGCGCCACGAGCGCGCCGGCATTCCGCCTGTGGACATCACCCAGCTGCCGCTGGACGATGCGCCCACCTACAAGGACATCTTCGCCTCGGGCAATACCGGTGCGGTGTTCCAGTTCGAATCCTCGGGCATGCGCCGCCTGCTGAAGGACGCCAAGCCCGACCGTTTCGAGGACCTGATCGCGCTGGTGTCGCTGTACCGACCCGGCCCGATGGACCTGATTCCCTCCTTCGTCGACCGCAAGCACGGGCGCGAAGACGTGGAGTATCCCGATCCGCGCACCGAGCGCATCCTGCGCGACACCTACGGCATCATGGTGTACCAGGAGCAGGTGATGCAGATGGCGCAGATCGTCGGCGGCTACTCGCTGGGCGGCGCCGACCTGCTGCGCCGTGCGATGGGCAAGAAGGTGCCGGCTGAAATGGCCAAGCACCGCGAGATCTTCCGCGAAGGTGCGGCCAAGGACGGCGTCGGCGAAGCCAAGGCCGATGCGATCTTCGACCTGATGGAGAAGTTCGCCGGCTACGGCTTCAACAAGTCGCACGCTGCCGCCTACGCCCTGGTCAGTTACCAGACGGCCTGGCTCAAGCGCCATTACCCGGCCGAGTTCATGGCCGCGACGCTGTCTTCGGACATGGACAACACCGAAAAGGTGGTCGGCTTCCTGGACGAGGTGCGCAACCTCGGCCTGACCGTGCTGCCGCCGAAGGTGAACCAGTCCGCCTTCATGTTTGAAGCGGCCACGCCGGACACCATCCAGTACGGCCTGGGCGCGATCAAGGGCGTCGGCCAGGGCGCCTGCGAAGCGGTGGTGGACGAACGCCTGCGCGGCGGCGACTACACCGATCTGCTCGATTTCTGCACCCGCATCGGTTCGGCCAAGCTCAACCGGCGCACGCTGGAAGCCATGATCAACTGCGGTGCGCTGGATGAGCTGGGCCACAACCGTGCCTCGCTGATGCTGCAGCTGCCGGAAGTGATCAAGGCCACCGAACAGATGGCGCGCGAGCGTGCGTCCGGCCAGAACTCGCTGTTCGGCGGCCCCGAGCCGGGCGTGCAGGCCATCCACCTGGAGCTGCAGGAAACCGACGAATGGCCGTTGCTGCAGCGCCTCAACGGCGAGCGCGACACGCTGGGCTTCTATCTCAGCGGCCACCCCTTCGATCCCTGGCGCGATGATGTGCGCGACCTGGTCGGTACCGACCTGGGCTCGGTGGAAAAGATCTGGAGCGCCAACAGCAACAGTGGTGGCGGCGAGAAGCGCTGGCGCCCGGAAGTGCAGACCGTGCTTGCCGGCCAGGTAGTCGGCGTGCGCCGCAAGGGCGAGAGCCAGATCTTCATCCAGCTGGAAGATGGCCGTGGCCGCGTCGAATGCAGCGCGTTCTCCGATGCCATGGCCGAGTTCGGCCACCTGATGACCAAGGACCGCATCCTGGTGGTCAAGGGCGGCCTGCGCGAAGACGAATTCAATGGTGGCTTCGCACTGCGCATCCGCCAGTGCTGGGACTTCGACGAGGTCTGTGCGAACTACGCCACGCGCCTGTCGCTGCGGCTGGACCTGCGCCAGCAGCGGCCGGTGTGGGAGCGCATCGACGCCCTGCTCGACCGCCACCGCCCCGGCCGCACGCCCCTGCGCCTGGACCTGCTGCTGAAGGGCCCCGATGGCGGCATCGCCGGCATGCTCGATGTCTCCGGACAGAGCGCGGTGCGTGTCGATTCCAAGCTGATGGAGGCGCTGCGCGCCGAACCGGCGGTACGCACGCTGAAGGTGCGCTACAGCCCGCCCTGGGCCAGCTGAGGCTGGCCCCGGATCCGTTGCTGTTTTCCCGCTGCATACGTCAAGGACGATTGCCCGCAATGAAGAACCTGTTGTTGCCGTTGGTGGCCGCGCTCGCGCTGGCCGGCTGTTCCTCCAAGGTCGATTTCGAGATCGACAACCCGACCGATGCGCCGCTGGCGATCAGCATCGATGGCAAGGAACTGCCGGTGGCCGCGCACGCATCGCGGCCGATCAGCCTGGCTGCCGGTGAGCATCACCTGCATACCGACCGCCTCGGCGACGTGCGCTTCATCGTCTACGCCGACGGCCGCGGCGGCCTGATCAACCCGAGCCTCAGCGAATACGTGACCGCGCGCGAGATCTATGTGACCGGCGAGGACAAGCTGAAGAACTTCGGCGTCAGCGGCCTGGGCATCGAGCTGGGTGGGGTCGAGTTCAAGGGACCGTACGAAAAGCACCACGGCCTGTTCATCGACAAGACCTGGAACTTCGGCGTGCGCGAGCCGTTCCCCGACGAGCAGGTGGTTGCCCACGTCGATTCGACCGGCGGCAGGATCAGCACCAAGATCTTCACCGCGCCGGACTTCATCGCCTATGTCGAGGCCGGCATGGGCGAGCCCGGGGCCTACAAGCGCGAGCAGCCCGCCGGCTACGTGGCGCCCGCCTACACGCTGGAAACGGCGCCGGCGCTGCCCGCGCTGGACCCGGCCTTCGAGGCCCATGCCGATCCCGTGCGCGACATCTATGCGCGCTGGCTGAAGGCCACCACGGCCAGCGAGCAGAAGGCCCTGCGCGAGGAAGACTTCCAGGCGCAGATGGCCTTCACCCACGCCACCATGACGCTGGGCGCGAAGCTGCCGGTGGCGGCCAACCAGGCCTACAACGACTTCGTGACGATCCGCAGCACCGAAATGGCCCGCAGCGCGCTGGTCCTGCCCTGAACCGGCAGCCGGCGGCCCGACTGGCGCCGCTGGCCCCCACTGCGCTACCGTCGGTTTCCAGACGAAGGCGTACGGGCCGTTCCTGCGCATTCGGCTAGAATTCCCCTCTTCTTTACACGACGGCTTCCGATGAATCCGAACTACCTCGACTTCGAGCAACCCATCGCCGACCTGGAAGCCAAGATCCAGGAACTGCGCAACGCCAGTGCCGGGCCGGCGGTCAATGTCGAGGCCGAAGTGCATGCGTTGCAGGACAAGCTGCGCGTGCGTACCGCACAGATCTTCCGCAACCTGACCTCGTGGCAGGTGCTGCAGCTGGCCCGCCACCCGTCGCGCCCGTACACCGCCGACTACATCCGCATCATCTGCGATGAGTTCCAGGAACTGGCCGGCGACCGTGCCTTCGCCGACGACAAGGCGATCATGGGCGGCCTGGCCCGCATCAATGGTCGCTCGGTGATGGTCATCGGCCACCAGAAGGGCCGCGACACCAAGGAAAAGATCAAGCGCAACTTCGGCATGCCCAAGCCCGAGGGCTACCGCAAGGCCCTGCGCCTGATGAAGATGGCCGAGCGTTTCGGCCTGCCGGTGCTGACCCTGATCGATACCGCCGGCGCCTGGCCGGGCATCGATGCCGAGTCGCGCGGCCAGTCCGAAGCGATCGCGCGCAACCTGATCGAGATGGCCGAGCTGAAGGTGCCGATCATCTGCACGGTGATCGGTGAAGGCGGCTCCGGTGGCGCGCTGGCGCTGGGCGTGGGCGACCGCACCGTGATGCTGGAATACGCGGTGTACTCGACCATCACCCCGGAAGGCTGCGCCTCGATCCTGTGGAAGGACGCCGGCAAGGCCAAGGACGCCGCCGAGCAGCTCGGCCTGACCGCGCCGCGCCTGAAGGGCCTGGGCCTGGTCGACAAGGTCGTGCGCGAGCCGACCGGCGGCGCCCACCGCAACCCGACGCAGATGGCCAAGCGCCTGAAGGCCGTGCTGCTGAACGAGCTGGAAGCGCTGGATGCGCTGTCCACCGAAGAGCTGCTGGACCAGCGCTACAAGCGCCTGCGCAGCTACGGCACCTACGAAGCGGCGTAATCGTTTCCTGACGTCGGATACGCAAAGAGCCGGGCAGACGCCCGGCTCTTTTGTTTGCGCCCTGACGGCATCCACGCATGGCGTGGAACTACTGGGTAGCTGCGGCTGTTGACGTTCGGGTCCGCCATGAGCGAGCCGAGCATCGCAGGGGAATCAGGGGCGAAGAGGCGCCGGTGTCTGAGCGCAGCGAGTTCGGCGCCGCCCCCTGATTCACCGAGAAGCGCAGGGAACCGGTGCGCAGCACCGGCTCGCGTTCGGCGGCGTGTTCTTTGGTTACTTTCTTGCACGAGCAAGAAAGTGACATGTTCGAACGCGCGGGATGCGGGATCTCAGAACGGCTTGGCCAGCACCAGCCACACGATCGGAATGAACGCCAGCAACGGAATCTCGTTGATCCAGCGCAGCGCGCGCGAGGATGGCAGCGCCCTGCCCTTGGCCACCCCCTTGAGCAGGCGCCCGATCCAGATGAAGTACGCCAGCAGCAGCACCACCAGGCCCAGCTTGGCATGCAGCCAGCCCGCCCCGCCCGGGGCGACCATGGTCGGGAAGTCCGGAATCACCTTGTAGCCCAGCCACAGCACCAGGCCGAGCACGAACGCCAGGCCGAACATCGAATGGCCGAAGCGGTACAGGCGCATGCCCATCAGCTGCAGGCGCTCGACCACCGCCGGCTGCCCCGCCGTCTCGGACAGGTTCACCAGGATGCGCGGCAGGTAGAACACCGTGGCCATCCACGCCACCACGAACACGATGTGGAAGGTCTTGACCCAGTAGTAGCTCTGCATGCGCTCGCTCCGGCGGCTGGCGTGGATGTCCGCCATTCTCGCATGCGGTGACGAGGCCACCGCACGCGCAACCGCCGCGACACATCGACGCATGGTGTGCTGCAACGCCGTACGATAGGCGCCGATTTCACGACTGCACCCGAACGCCATGGACAAGACCTACGACGCCGCCTACTTCCAGCGCTGGTACCGCCGCGCCGACATCGGTGGCAGCGCGCGCCTGGCACGCAAGGTCGCCCTCGCCGTGGCCACGGCCGAGTACTACCTGGAACGACCGATCCGCAGCGTGCTGGACATCGGCTGCGGCGAAGGCGCCTGGCGCGCGCCGCTGCTGAAACTGCGTCCGAAGGTCGAATACCTCGGTTTCGACAGCAGCGAGTACGCTGTGCGCCGCTACGGCCGGACCCGCAACCTGCACCTGGCCAGCTTCGGCGATTTCGCCTGGCTGCGGCCCTGTGCCCCGGTCGATCTGCTGGTCTGTTCGGACGTGATGCACTACGTGCCCAACCGCGAACTGCGCGCGGGCCTGGCCGGCGTCGCCGAGCTGACCGCAGGCGTGGCGTTCCTGGAGACCTTCGCCGCCGAAGATGAATTCGAGGGCGACCATGACGGCTTCCAGTCGCGTCCGGCCCGCTGGTACCGGCGCGAGCTGACCCGGCAAGGCCTGCAGGCAGTCGGTTCCCACCTCTGGCTGGGGCCAGCACTGGCCAGTGAAGCAGCCGCGCTGGAGCAGGCCGCGCGCTGAATGGAGCCAGTGGCGCCGCTTAACGTCCGGGACAGCCGGATGCGCTATGCTGCGCGGCAACATAAGACCATACATATTCGGTCGGCATGCTCTATCAACTGCACGAACTGACCCGCAACCTGCTCGCCCCCTGGGTGCACCAGGCCCAGGCCAACGCCAAGTTCTTCGCCAACCAGGGACACTGGTGGTCGCAGATGCCCGGCGCTGATCGCCTGGCGGCGGTCAATGAGCTGTTCCATCGCATCGGCAAGGATTACGAGAAGCCCGAATGGGGCATCAACGAAATCGAGGTCGAGGGCGAGCGCGTGCCGATCGTGGTGCACGAGGAACTCAGCAAGCCGTTCTGCAAGCTGCTGCGCTTCAAGCGCCACAGCAATGAAGCCGACCAGCTGCACACCATGCTCAACCAGCCGTTCGTGCTGGTGGTGGCGCCGTTGTCGGGCCATCACGCCACGCTGCTGCGCGACACCGTGCGCACGCTGCTGCGCGACCACCGCGTGTATGTGACCGACTGGGTCGACGCGCGCATGGTGCCCGGCAGCGAAGGCGAGTTCGGGCTGGACGACTACATCGCCTACATCCAGGAGTTCATCCGCCATCTCGGCGTCGAGCGCCTGCACGTGGTCAGTGTCTGCCAGCCGACCGTACCGGTGCTGGCCGCAGTTTCATTGATGGCCAGCCGCGGTGAACCGACGCCGCGCACGCTGGTGATGATGGGCGGCCCGATCGATGCGCGCTGCAGCCCGACCGCGGTCAACAACCTGGCCACGCAGAACCCGCTGTCGTGGTTCGAGAACAATGTCATCCACACCGTGCCGGCCAGCTATCCCGGTGCCGGTCGCCGCGTGTATCCCGGCTTCCTGCAGCACGCAGGCTTTCTGTCGATGAACCCGAGCCGCCACTTCAGTTCGCACTGGGATTTCTACACCGACCTGGTGAAGGGCGACCTGGAGGATGCCGACGCGCATCGCAATTTCTACGACGAGTACAACGCCGTGCTGGACATGCCGGCCAAGTACTATCTGGACACCATTTCCGTGGTGTTCCAGGACTTCCTGCTGCCGCGTGGCGAATGGGTGGTCAACGGCGAGAAGGTCGATCCGTCGGCGATCCGCGATACCGCGCTGCTGAGCATCGAAGGCGAGCTGGACGATATCGCCGGCCTCGGCCAGACCGAAGCGGCGCAGTCGCTGTGCACCGGCATTGCTGCTGACCGCCGCGAGCATTTCATCGTCGAAGGCGCGGGCCACTACGGCATCTTCAGCGGCCGCCGCTGGCGCGAAGTGGTCTACCCGAAGGTGCGTGACTTCTTCGCCGCGCATGCCGAAGCACCGGCAGCGAAGGCCACGAAGAAGAAGAGCAACGTCACCCCGCTGCGCCGCAAGGCGGGGTAACCCGCCCTGCTTCCGGTAGTGCCGGCCGCTGGCCGGCATGCTCTTGGTAGATGCCAACCTTGGTTGGCGCTCTACCGTGAATCCCGATGCCGGCGGCATCGTGCCAACCAAGGTTGGCACCTACCAGAGCGTGGGCTCCCGCTTACAGCCGCACCAGCAGGTTCTTGGCCAGCATGCCGTGCAGCTTGCCGATGCCGCGTGCCAGGTGCATCGTCAGCAGCAGCAACAACACCCCCACCCCTGCAACCACGATGGCCACCAGCGGCGAGGCCGCCATCGGCAGCACGTTCACGTCGTTGATGTAGATGCCGGGGATGTCACCACTGAAGATCGCCGCCACCGGCGCCCAGATCAAACCCAGCGACAGCGACAGCAGGGTCACCGCGATCGTGAAGTAGATGATGCCCAGCGGCAGCATCAGCACGAAGTACAGCAGGGTCAGCCAGGTGCGGCCATCGGTGAACATGTCGCCGATACGCTGCAGCCAGCTGCGGCTGCGGTCGGTGTACTGCGGCCGGCGCGGCATGCGCTCACCCAGCAGCGCTTCCACCAGCCGCCCTTCCAGCAACGCCAGTCCACGCACCGAGCCGAAGAACAGCACGGTCAACGGAACGCCGATGATCAGGATCAGCAGCCCCAGCGACAGCGACAGGCCGGTGACCACCCAGGTGAAGAAGAAGATGCCGGTGGCCAGCGACAACAGCATGTAGAACAGCGCGCCGTAGGTGTGCGGGTCGGTCACCACGCCGAAGAAGCGCGCCAGCAGCGTGCGCTGCACGGGGACTGCCGGCTGCGCCGCCGGTGCAGCACCGCTGGCCTCCGCCGCTGCACGCAGCACCGGGCCCGTGTCGGCCCGCGGCGTACGCAGCGCGCGGTTCACCGTGAGCTCGGTTTCGCGATAGATCTCCGCCACCTCGTCCGGTGCACCGTAGCTGCCGGCGACATCGGCGATGACCTCGGCTTCGCTGCGGCCGGGTTGCGCTGCCAGTTCAGAGCGCAGGTATTCCTCGGCGTCGTACAGGGCGTCCTGCACCATCGCCGGATCGGCACCGTCCAGTGCCGCACGCAACTGCGCCAGGTACTGCGGAATGGTGCTCGGCAGACTGTTGCCTGCCAGGTTCAGGTCGTTCATTGCGGTATCCCCTCCAACACGGAATCGACGGAATCACGGGTGTCACGCCAGGCCTGGCGCCATTGCTCCAGCACCTCACGGCCACGTGCGTTGATGCGGTAGTAGCGGCGCGGCGGCCCGCTGCTGGATGGCTCCACATGGCTCTCCAGCAGGCCGGCGCCTTCGAGGTTGCGCAGCACCGGGTACAGCGCGCTCTGCTTGCCGCTGAGCACGCCCTCGCCCACGCGCTCCAGCTCCTTGGCGATCAGGTAGCCGTACAGCGGCTCCCCGGCGCGGGCCAGCACCGCCAGCAAGGCCAGCGAGACCGTGCCGGCGCTGAGCTCCTTCTGGAACTTCTTCAGGTGGACATCGTCTTCGGACATGACCGGCCCTCCACTACGTTGAAGTCAACAGTAGTGCTAAGTTCGGTATAGCGAATGTGTCGTTAGTCACTCTGCCGGTTGGCGTGGGCCGGCTGACCACCTGGCCGGCAGGCCCATTGGCTGGCTTGCCCCTCTGCGAGCCGCGACATACCGTCACCTTCCAACGCGCAGCGGCTGATCCAGCTCCTGCGAGCACGACGATCCCGGGATCATCCACTTATGACTGAGTTTTACTATTGCGACTTCTGGTTTGGCGCAAAGAAGTCCGCCCGAAACATAATCAGTGAATCCGAGGCCAAAGCGAGACATGAGAACCAGGCCCGCTACACGGTTCTCGTTGGCTCCCCCACCACGCCATCAGCGATTATCGATGTGCTATTGGGCAAAGACATGATTGGCGTCGACTTTCTGGATGAACATCTAAGGGAGCGCCTGACGTATCAGTTCCAGCAGGTAGCACCGGGAAATCTGTTCCTGAGCATGGCGGTACATACAACGTTCGATGAGAAGAGTGAAAGCATTGCCGAAGGGACCAGCTACCTCTTCAATGAAGATGGTCGGCTTACGATAACCAGGGAGAATTTCTCGCCTCATCATCTGGAAGAGTCTTCAACTACGCACGATCCGACAGGCAACTATGAACCTGTTCCTGTCTTCGGCCATTACTCCGGTCTAATTGCAGAAGAAAGATAGGCGTTGATGCCAGACCGATTGGATCGTCCAAGAGGCGGCGCGCAGGCTGACGCGAATGCCCCGCATGTCACTTGGCGATACGGTATCTCGTCGCGCAGAATCGAAGCCTTGTTCATGTTCCGGGGTTACCATGCCGCACCGCCGTCGCCTTGCCCTGACCGCCCTCGCCCTGTGCTGCCTGCTGCCCTCGCTGGCCAGCGCAGCCACGCCCTACCGCAGCCCACAGCAGATCCTGGATGCCTCGGCGGCCAGCGACTGGCGCACCCCAGACCCGGCCAACCTGCTGTACATGGACCTGCCGGCCGGGCGGGTGATCATCGAGCTGGCGCCGCAGTTCGCCCCACGCCATGTCGCCAACATCCAGACCTTCGCCCATGAGCACTTCTGGGACGGCACCAGCATCTACCGCTCGCAGGACAACTTCGTGGTGCAGTTCGGCGATGCCGACGCCGACGATGCAGCCAAGGCCAAGCCGTTCGGTAGCGCCGCACGCAAGCTGCCGGCCGAGTTCGAACGCGCCAGCGCCGGCCTGAAGGTGAACGTGCTGCCGGACCGCGATGGTTGGGCCGCGCAGACCGGTTTCGTCGACGGCTTTCCGGTCGGCCAGGACCCGCAGGCCGGCAAGGCCTGGCTGGCGCACTGCTACGGCATGCTGGGCGCCGGCCGCAGCAACGAGGAAGACAGCAGCATTGGTGCCGAACTGTACGTGGTGACCGGCCAGTCACCGCGCCAGCTGGACCGCAACATCACCTTGGTTGGTCGCGTGCTGAAGGGCATGGAACTGCTCAGCGCAACGCCGCGCGGACCGGCACCGATGGGCTTCTACGCCGACCCGAAGCTGCGCACGCCGATCGTATCGATCCGCCGTGCCAGCGATGTGCCGGTGGCCGAGCGCACGCCCATCCAGGTGCTGCGTACCGACTCGAAGACCTTCATCGATACGGTGGAGGCACGCCGCAATCGCGTGGATGATTTCTACAAGCGTCCGGCGGGGCATATCGACCTGTGCAATATCCCGGTGCCGGTGCGGTAGGAGGCTGGCTTCCTGCGCGTGGCGCGTGCTGAAGGCGCTTCATCGTTCATGGGCGTCACTTTTCTTTTCGCGCGAAAAGAAAAGTAACCAAAAGAAACGCGCCGCCGGTCGCGAGCCGCCGTGCTGCGCACGTCGGTTCCCTGCGCTTCTCGGCGAATCAGGGGGCGGTGCCGAACTCGCTGCGCTCAGACATCGGCACCTCTTCGCCCCTGATTCCCCTGCGATGCTCGGCTCGCTCAAGGCGGACCCAAGATCAAAGGCCGCAGCTGCACCCAGTAGATCCACGCCATGCGTGGATGCTCTTGCTGTTGGTCTTGACCTTCCAGTCCGCCTTGAGCGAGCCGAGCACCGCAGGTCCGGCGAGGGCGAAGAGACGCCGATGTCCTGTAGAGCCGACTGTTAGTCGGCTGACTTCTGCGCGCCGCCCCCCGACGGGCCGAGGAGCGCAGGGCACCGGTGCGCAGCACCGGCTCGCGACCTGGCGGCGTGTTTCTTTGGTTACTTTCTTTGCACGAGCAAAGAAAGTGACGCCTCCCCGCAGGCGCGGGAAAAGGCTGCCGGGCAGCGTCAGTGTGTCGGACGACGCTGCGTCGGCGCCGTCAGCCCTTCTGACTCACCGCCACGCTACCCAGAATCAACGCACCCGCAATCAGCATCTGCAGCGTCACCGGCTCGCCCAGGAACAACCAGGCGAACGCAGCGCCGAACAGCGGAACCAGGTAGGTCACCGTTGACGCACGCGACGGGCCGATGCGGCCGATCAGGCGATAGAACATCAGGAAGGCGAATCCGGTGCAGACCACGCCCAGCGCGATCGCCGCGCCCCATGCCTTGCCTGGGATCGGACCCTGCGGCAGATGAGTGAGCGCCATCGGCAACAACCACAATGAGGCGCACGACAACGTGGCAGCGGCGGCCGCAGCCGAGGGCAGACCGGTCATGTGCCGCTTCACCAGGTTCACGCCCAGGCCGTACAGCAGGGACGCCGCCGCACCGGCCAGCACGGCCGTGCCGATGCTCAACCCCGAGATCTTGGCCGTGGCCAGCACCACCACGCCGGCAAAACCGACCAGCAGCGCGCCGGCACGGCGCACACCGATCTTCTCGCCGAAGAACAGGAACGCGATCAACGCGGCGAACAGTACCGTCATCGCATTGCAGATCGCCCCGATGGCGGCCGGCGCACGCTCTGCGGCGTAAGCGAACAGCACGAACGGCAATGCCGAATTGACCAGGCCGATCGGTGCCAGCCACAGCCAGCGGCGCGGCGGAAACTGCGCGCGTGCGCGCCACAGGAACGGCAGCAGCACCAGTGCGCCCAGCACCAGCCGCACCTCGACCAGGGCGAACGGGCCAAACGAGGGCACCGCCACCCGCATGAACAGGAACGAACAGCCCCAGATCGCGCCGAGCAGGGTCAATTCCAGCGGTGTGCGCCAATCTCGCTCGTTCGCCTGGGGTATCGCATTCATGTGCTGTGTCCGTCCGCCATCGCGGTGCTGGTCTGGCCACACAGGATCGACCGCAGACGCCCGCTGCACAAGCGCGTAGTATCGCTGCCAGCCACAAATATGGCTTGAGGCTGGACATGCTGCTACGCCCTTCCCTGCTCCCCGCACTGGCCGTATTCGCGGTCGCCGCGCGCCACCAGAACTTCGCTCAGGCGGCGCAGGAACTGCATCTGACCGCCAGCGCGGTCAGCCATCACGTGCGCCGCCTGGAAGAGGTGCTGGCCACGCGCCTGTTCCTGCGTCATGCGCGCGGGGTACGCCTGACGGCCGAAGGCCGGCAGTTGGCCGACGCCGCCAGCGCCGCGTTCACCGATGTCGCCGCCGTCGCCCACCATCTGCAGCCGGACGCGGACAGCGTGCCGCTGCGGATCGCTACGCTGCGCTCCTTGTCGTATTGCTGGTTGCTGCCGCGGTTGCCGCGTTTCACCCAGGCCCATCCACACATCCGCATCGAACTGCACACCGGCAGTGGCCTGGACCGTTACGACGAGAACGGCCCGGAGGTCGGCATCCGCTACGGACTGGGCCAATGGCCCGGACTGCACGCGCAGCACCTGATGGACGACAACCTGTTTCCCGTCGCGTCCCCGGCGCTGCCGGGAGTCGAAGCACTGCAGGACCCGGCACGCATCGCCGAGCTGCCGCTGCTGAGCGATCTGTCACCACAAGGCTGGCGCGATTGGTTCCGCCATGCCGGCGTGCGTCCGCCGTCACCGCTGCCGGCAATGCACACCTTTGCCGACAGTACCGATGCGATGCGCGCGGCGGTGTACGGCATGGGCGCGGTGCTGGCGCGCACCCACGTCGCCCAGCCGTACCTGCAGCGCTATGAGCTGGTACGCCTGCCTGGCCCTGCACTGAAGGCACGCTATGCTTATTACGTGGTGCATGCCGAAGGGCGACCGCCCAGCCCCGCCGCACGGCTGTTCATCGACTGGCTGCTGGGCCAGGCAGCGGATGAGCGCACGCCGGTACCGGCGTTGCCGGACAGTCTGCTGGGCCGCCCGAGCACACCCGGCTGACTGCGCCCTCACCCGATCTTTGCCCAGCGCTGGCTAGGCTGCAGGCGAACCCCACAACGTGCTTCCGCCATGGCCCTGCTGCGACTGAGAATTACCGGAACCGAAGATGATGCCCGCGCGATCAGCGACCTGCTGCTCGGCCTGGAAGGCATCGAACACGTCGAAGAGACCGACGACCTGATGCCGCACATGGATGACGATGATTCCAGCTCGGCCGGCCTGTCCGACGACATCGGCCCGGGCACCCACGAGCTGGAAGTGGAAGTAGGCAACGAGAGCACCGCGCAGAAAGTGCGCGATGCGGTGCAGGAACTGGCACTGGAACTGGATGTGTTCGTCGAATACGAGACCGACGAAGGCTGAGCGTCCGCCGGGCATGGCCCGGCGCTACCCGATGCTCGAGGCACGTCGGTAGCGTCGGCCACGCGCCGTCTTTTCCGGTAGCGCCGGGCCATGCCCGGCGAATACGCGGCGCGGTTCGATCAGGGCTTGCGGCGTCGGCGACGGATCAGCGCACGGACGATCCAGGCCATCACCATCGCCACCACGCCCACCGGCAGCAAAGCGGCCGCGGCACGGATCAGGAATGCCACGCTGGTGCTGAGAATGCTGCCCGACTCGCTCAGGGCTTCGCCGATCTCGCTGCGGCTGCGCTGGCCGGACGTCGTGTCGAAGTGCATGGTCACCAGCTGGGTATCAATGCGCCTGCGCTGCTGGGCGGCGTCCTTGTTGGCCTGCTCCACACCCGCCTCGATCTCCGACAGGCGCGTAGTGATCGCCATCAGATCCTCGATCTTCAGGTCGCCGCGGTCCTGGTAGGACAGCAACCGCGCGTGCTCCTTCTCCAGGCGTGCCTTGGCCAGCGCGGTGTCGGCCACCTGCTGCGCCAGGTCCTCGGCACGCGTATTGCGCGCCTGCAGCGTGCCGCCTTCGCCGGCCAGGCCGATCAGCGATTCCACGCCCTTCGGCGCGATGCGCACCTTGACTTCGCCACTGGGCTGTTCGCCGCTGCGCTGATCCACCTGCAGCACCGCGCACTCACCGAACTTTGCGTTCTGGCACGCCTGTGCCACCTGCTGGATGCGCGGCGCGATCTGTGCCGCTTCCAGCTGCACCTGCACATCGTGCTCATAGGCCAGGAAGGCGCCTTCCGGCGAAGCGACAGCGGCATCGGCATCGGCAGCGACTGCACCGGCCTCCTGCGCTCGCTCACCGTTCTTGGCACAGGCCGCCAGCGCCAGCAGCAATGCCGGCACGATAACCACGCGCGTCCACACGCGGCGCGCCGTCATCGCGAGGCTCCGTCGAACGAGGTGATCGACAATCCACCCAGCTCGACCTGCGGCAGGCAGCGCACGTTGATCGCCACCATCGGCAGACCACTGCGCGGGTCCACCGCCTCGCTGTACGGCGCGGTGCCACACGCGCGGCAGTGATGGTGATCGATGTTGTGGGTGTTGAACTGGTAGGTCGCCACGTCGGCAATATCGGTGCCCAGCTGCAACGCCTCGCGCGGGGCGAACCAGAGCAGGCTGCCGCGGCGGCGGCACATCGAGCAGTTGCAGTCGATGACGTCCTTGATGGGTGCATCAGCCTGCACGGTGAATGCGATCCTGCCGCAATGGCAGCTTCCCTGGTATTCCATGTCCTGCGCTCCGCTGGAGGTGCTTGTGTATGCCCATGGTAATCCTATGGCACGGGGACAAAGCAGCTCCTGGGGCCTATGCTCAGGGATTGACCCCGTACAGGAATGCCGATGCGCCCGCATCTTCTTGCCCTCGCCCTCGTCGCCGCCCTCGCCGGTTGCCAGCCGGCCGACGCCCCGACCAACGGTTCCACCCCGGCCGCCAGCCAGCAGGCGGGTGATGCAGCGGTCGATGCCGCCTTTGCCGACCTGTCCAAGCGTGCCCTGGACACCTGGATGCAGCTGTCCCCGGTCAGCGCCACCCAGATCGGCGACCACCGCTATGACAGCGAGATCGACGACCTGAGCGCGGCCGGCCAGCAGAAGACCGTCGACGCCTACAAGGGCCTGCTGGGCGAGCTGGACAAGATCGAGGTGGCCAAGCTGGGCCGCGAGAACCAGGTGGATGCCGCGATCCTGCGCAACCAGCTGCAGTCGGAAATCTGGAATGCCGAGGTGATGCAGTCCGGCAAGTGG
The DNA here is from genome assembly GCF_021605635.1 of Stenotrophomonas sp. PA-6-5C. Lineage (NCBI taxonomy): Bacteria > Pseudomonadati > Pseudomonadota > Gammaproteobacteria > Lysobacterales > Lysobacteraceae > Stenotrophomonas > Stenotrophomonas sp. PA-6-5C. The sequence continues at coordinate 43,052 of NZ_WKEE01000027.1, read as the reverse complement.
GACCCGCAGCTGTACAACGGCGTTGCCGGCAGCGCGATCTACGGCCTGATGGCGCGCGAGTTCGCGCCGCTGCCGGAGCGCCTGAAGTCGGCCACCGCGCGCATGGAAAAGCTGCCGGCGATCTTCGCCCAGGCCCGCGAGAACCTGGATCCGGCACGCGTGCCGAAGATCCATGCCGAAACCGTGGCCAAGCAGAACAAAGGCATCCTCAGCATCGTCGATACCTTCATCACCCCGCACATCGGCGAGTTGCCGCAGGCCGACCAGCAGCGCCTGCAGGCCGCCATCGACGGCCTGAAGAAGGCCGTGGACGAGCAGCAGACCTGGCTGGACAAGACCCTGGTGCCGAACGCCAAGGGTGACTTCCGCATCGGTGCGGAAAAGTACGACCAGAAGCTGAAGTTCGCGCTGAATTCCTCGCTGTCGCGGCAGGAGATCGGTGAGCGTGCACGCGCCGAACTGAAGCGCGTGCGCGAGGATATGTACGGCATCGCGCAGACCGTGCTGAAGGACAAGCCGGGCGCACCGGAAATGCCGGCGCAGCCGACCGACGAACAGCAGCAGAAGGCGATCGAGGCCGCGCTGGAGCTGGCTTACGCTGACAAGCCGGCGCGCGACAAGGTGGTCGACGACGCCAAGGCCGCACTGGAGCAGTCCACTGCGTTCGTCCGCGAGCACGACCTGATGACCCTGCCCGACGCGCCGGTGGACATCATCCTGATGCCGGAATTCCAGCGTGGCGTGGCCGTGGCCTACTGCGATTCGCCTGGCCCGCTGGACAAGAACCTGAAGACCTTCTACGCGGTTTCGCCGATTCCGGACGACTGGAACGACAAGCAGGTCGATTCGTTCCTGCGTGAGTACAACTCGCGCATGATCCACCTGCTGAGCATCCACGAGGGCACCCCGGGACACTATCTGGAAGGCTGGCATTCGGCCAAGTTCCCCTCCACCCTGCGTGCGGTGCTGCGTTCTGGCCTGTTCGCCGAAGGCTGGGCGGTCTACACCGAGCGCATGATGCAGGAGCAGGGCTACCTCAACAACGACCCGCTGTTCCACCTGGTGCAGCTGAAGTTCTACCTGCGCACGATCTCCAACGCGATCCTCGACCAGGGCGTGCACGTGGACAACTGGGATCGCGAGAAGGCGATGCACCTCATGACCCACGACGCCTTCCAGCAGGAAAGCGAAGCCTCGGGCAAGTGGGTGCGTGCGCAGCTGACCTCGGCGCAGCTGCCGACCTACTTCGTCGGTGCACAGGAACACTTCGACACCCGCAAGGCGATGCAGGACAAGCTGGGTGACAAGTTCAACCTGAAGGCCTACCACGACCAGATGCTGTCCTACGGCGCCCCGCCGGTGCGCTTCGCGCGCCAGCTGATGCTGGACCAGCCGATCGAGTGATCGATCGGGTGTGAGTTGAATGAAAACGGCCCGGGGAGACCCGGGCCGTTTTCATCTGTGTTGTACGGCATCCACGCGTGGCGTGGATCTACTGTTGCTCATCCATCGTCCGGGGGGCGGTCATTGCTCGGCGGCGACAAACCCACCGGTCTGCCGCGCCCACAACCGCGCGTACAGTCCACCGGCCTCGATCAGCTCGGCATGGCTACCGGTCTCGACGATGCGGCCCTGGTCCATCACCACCAGCCGGTCCATCCGCGCGATGGTCGACAGGCGATGGGCGATCGCGATCACCGTCTTGCCACCCATCAGCTCGTCCAGATTGTCCTGGATCGCCGCTTCCACTTCCGAGTCCAGTGCCGAGGTGGCCTCGTCCAGCACCAGGATCGGCGCATCCTTCAGCAGCACACGGGCAATGGCGATGCGCTGCCGCTGGCCACCGGACAGCTTCACGCCGCGCTCGCCGACATGCGCGTCGTAGCCACGACGCCCTTCGCCGTCGACCAGCGTATCGATGAACGCCTCCGCGCGCGCCTTGGACACGGCCGCGCGCAGCTGCTCTTCGGTCGCATCCGGGCGGCCGTACAGCAGGTTGTCGCGGATCGAGCGGTGCAGCAGCGAGGTGTCCTGGGTAACCACGCCGATCTGCTGGCGAAGGCTTTCCTGGGTGACGTAAGCGATGTCCTGGTCGTCGATCAGGATGCGACCGCTTTCCAGGTCGTACAGCCGCAGCAGCACGTTCACCAGCGTCGACTTGCCGGCACCGGAAGGGCCGACCAGACCGATCTTCTCACCCGGCTTCACCACCAGCTCAAGGCCAGCGATCACGCCACCCTTCTTGCCATAGTGGAAATGGACATCCTGGAAGTGCACACCACCACGTGTCACCTGCAGCGGCACCGCATCCTCGCGGTCCTGCACCGTCAGCGGCTGGGCGATGGTGGTGATGCCATCCTGCACCGTGCCGATGTCCTCGAAGATGCCGTTGATGGTCCACATGATCCAGCCGGACATGTTGTGGATGCGGATCACCAGACCGGTCGCCAAAGTGATCGCGCCGACGGTGATATGTCCGCCATTCCACAACCACAACGCCAGGCCGCAGGTACCGGCGATGAGGAAGCCGTTGACGATGGCAATGGTCAGGTCCATGCCGGTGGTGATCCGGGTCTGCGCGCGGTGCTTGACCGCCAGTTCCTGGATCGAATCGGCGACATAGGCCTGCTCACGGCCGCCGTGGGCGAACAGCTTCAGCGTGGGAATGTTGGTGTAGCCGTCGACGATGCGTCCCATCGCCTTGGAGCGCGCCTCCGACGCGATCCAGGCCCGCTCCTTCGCGCGCGGCACGAAGTAGATCATGATCACCACGTAGGCCAGCAGCCACAGGATCAGCGGCACCATCAACCGCCAGTCGGCCTGCGCGAACAGGTACAGCGCGGTGCCGGTGTAGACGACGATGTACCAAAGCGAATCGACCATCTGCACCGCCGACTCGCGCAGCGAGGTGCCGGTCTGCATCACCCGGTTGGCCATGCTGCCGGCGAAGTCGTTCTGGAAGAAGCTCAGGCTCTGCCGCACCACGTAGTTGTGCATCAACCAGCGCGAGCGATTGCTCAGGCCCGGCACGATGGCCTGGTTGACCAGCAGGTTGTGCAGGCCGACCAGGATCGGGCGCGCGATGACCGTGATGAACAGCATCCAGCCGAGTGTGTCGGCATGGCGCTGGAAGAAGTCCGCGCCGGGCTGCTCGGCGACCATGTCGACGATGCGGCCGAGGAAATCGAACATCGCCACTTCCACCAGCGCCAGCAGCAGGCCGGCGATCAGGGTGGCCAGCAGCACCGGCCACACCGGTCGCAGGTAGTGCAGGTAGAACGGCACCACCGTGCGCGGCGGCATGCGCCCGTCAATGGGCGGGAACACCGGAATCAGGGATTCAAACCAACGGAACATCGCATTCCCTCGCCATCGATAGCCGGCGGAGTATCCCACGCCGCGTGTGTACGCCGGCCGACGATCGCCCCCGTTTCCGGTAGTGCCGGCCGCTGGCCGGCCCCGCTGTGGTAGTCGCCCACCTTGGTGGGCGCTCTACCGCATGCCGACCAAGGTCGGCATCTACCGGGCCGTGGGGGTGAACAGCAGATCCTGGAAATCGAAGCTGAAATCGGTCAGGTCGGAGATCGGCTGCATGCGCACCTCGCGCACTTTTCCATCCGGGTCCAGGCTGAAATTCACGAACGCATCGGCATTGAGCGAGCGATCATCCCAGCGCACGATGAAGGTGTCGTGCTGCCAGTGTTCCAGGCGGCCGCTCAGCTGTGCCGTCTTTGCGAAGCGCAGCCGCAGGTCCTTGCCTTCCGCGCGGATGACCATGTCGCCATACCAGCGGTCGCGGTAGGTGGCCGCATACCCGGCCAGCGGCAACGACAGCCTGCTGCCCTTGTCACGCTCCGCCTGGTGCTTGGCCCAGGCTTCGTCGGCCTTGTCCTGGCCCTTGGCCACGCCCTTGGCATAGGCATCCACCCAGTCGTGCTTTTCACCGCCCAGGTAGGCATCGAGCACGCTCAGCGTGATCGCATTGAATGCCGCACCCACTTCCTGGTTGGTCAGCACCACCACGCCCAGCTTCTCGCCCGGCACCAGGGTCAGCCGCGAAACCATGCCCGGCCAGCCACCGGTGTGCCAGACCAGCTTCTGCCCGCGATAGTCGCTCAGGCTCCAGCCCTCGCCATAGCCCGCGAAATTGGCCCGCGCCGGCGCCAGCTCCGGCACGCTTGGTGCCGGAATCGTCTGCGGCGTGATCATCTGCCACATCTGCTGCTGGCTCTTGGCAGTGAACAGCGGCGTGCCATCGGCCAGCTTGCCTTCGGCCAGCTGCACCTGCATCCAGCGTGCCATGTCGTGGGCACTGGAATAGATGCCACCGGCACCGGCGTTGTTCGACCACGTCAACGGCGCAACCGTCCGCAGATCCTTGAAATCGTACTTGGCGTGACCGACCGCAGCGTTGTCGCCGGCCTTCAGGTGATCGGCGTTGTAACGCGTGCCGGTCATGCCGACCTTGTCGAAGATGCGCGTCTGCAGGAACTGCTGGTAGCTCATGCCGGAGACGTGCTCGATCACCTGCTGGGCGACCGCGTACAGGATGTTGTCGTAGGCATAGCGCTCGCGGAAACCGCCTTTCAGCGGTACCTGGCCAAGGCGCTGTACGACTTCGGCATTGCTGTAGGAGGTGGTCGGCCAGAACAGCAGGTCGCCCGCGCCCAGGCTCAGGCCGCTGCGATGCGAAAGCAGGTCGCGAATCGTCATCTGCCCGGTCACGAACGGATCGGACATGCGGAACGATGGCAGGTGGTCGATCACCTTGTCGTCCATCTTCAGCTTGCCGTCCTCGGCCAGCAGATTCAGCGAGGTGGCAGTGAAGGCCTTGGTGTTGGAGGCGATGGCGAACAGGGTATCGGCCTCGACCGGCGCCGGCTTGCCCAGTTCACGCACGCCCCAGCCGCGTTCCAGCACCACCTGCCCGTCCTTGACCACGGCCACGGCGATACCGGGTACGTCGAACTGCGCGCGCACGCGCTCGACGGTCGCATCCAGGTCCTGCAGCTGCTGCGGCGTCGCCGCATTGGCCATGGTCGTGCACGCAAGCAGCACGGCTCCTCCGATCCAGTTGTTCATCCAGCACCATCTCCGAACAGGGGTAGCGGCCATGTGCAGGCCGTCACCGGGGTTTCGCGCGATGGTAACGGTCCCGGGTGCAGCCTGCCCTGTGCCATAGGAGGGGTGTCATGGGTGCGAACGGCCAGAGCAGCAGCGGCTCCACCATCATTCCGTGCCTGCGCTATCGCGATGCGCTGGCCGCCATCGACTGGCTGCAGCGCGCGTTCGGTTTCCACGCGCAGGCCGTGTATGCCGACGGCGATACCGTGCACCACGCACAGCTGGTGTTCGGCCAGGGCATGATCATGCTCGGATCTGCCAGCAACAGCGGCGAATGGGCCAAGCTGGCGGTGATGCCCGATGAAGTCGGTGGCCGGCAGACCCAGAGCGCCTGCGTGATCGTCACCGATGTCGACGCCCACTATGCACGTGCCAAGGCCGCCGGTGCGCGCATCGTCATCGACATTGCCGACCAGGCCTACGGTGGACGTGGCTATGCCTGCGCTGACCCGGAAGGCTACCTGTGGTGGTTCGGCAGTTACGATCCGTGGCGGGCGGAACACACGCAATGACGGCACGATCAGCGTCTGCGGCGCCGGTCCGCTGCGGTATCGGCGGCTGGGTGTACCCGCAATGGCGTGGTGGCGCCTTCTATCCACCAGGGTTGATCCAGCGCGAAGAGCTGGCCTACGCCAGCCGTGCGCTGCGCTGCATCGAAATCAACGGCACCTTCTACCGCACCCCGACAGCGGCCCAGTGCGCGCAATGGGCAGCGCAGACGCCGGAGGGTTTCCGCTTCTCGATGAAAGCGCCGCGCCATCTGGTGCAGCGCCGCGACCTGTCGTCCGCAGTCGACGCTGCTGGCTCGTTCCTGCAGGCAGCCATCGCTCTCGGCGACAGGCTCGGCCCGTTGCTCTGGCAGTTCGACCCGCTGCACCCGGCCGATGCCGTCGCGCTGGACACCTTCATGGCACAGCTGCCAAAGCGGCTGGATGGAACGGTGTTGCAGCATGCGCTGGAGGTGCGCAACGCCAGCGTCCATGGGCCGGAACTGGTTGAAGCGGCGCGCCGGCATGGCGTGGCCTTGGTGATCGAGGACAGCGACGAGTCACCGTTGCACGGCGACATCAGCGCCGGTTTCGTCTATGCACGGATCAAGCGCAGCCAGGCCAGGCTGACCGAAGGTCTTCCCCTGCCGATGCAGCAGCGCTGGGCCGGTCGCGCGCGGTGCTGGGCCCGAGGCGAGACAGTGGACGACCTGCCCTGCCTGGCCCCAACGGCCCCGACCGCGCCACGCGAGGTCTACCTGCTGTGCATCGGCGCCGGCAAGGTGCGCAACCCGGCGGCGGCGATGGCGTTGCAGCGGCTCATCGACGGCGACTGAATGCCTGCAGGTGCGCGTTGTGCGCGGCCTTGCCTCACAATAGTGCGATGAGCACACCCGACACCCGCAAAGCACTTTGGCAGATCCACTTCTGTGTCCTGCTGTGGGGCGTCACCGCCATCCTCGGCAAGTTGATCACCCTGCCCGCGCTGCCGCTGGTGTGGTGGCGGATGCTGCTGGTGGTGGCGATGCTGGCACTGCTGCCGCGGGTCTGGCGCGGGCTGCGTACGTTGCCGCTGCGGCTGGTCGCCGGCTACGCCGGCATCGGCGCGCTGGTCGCGCTGCATTGGCTGACGTTCTATGGCGCGGTGAAGCTGGCCAATGCCTCGGTTGCTGCGACCTGCATCGCGCTGGCACCGGTGTTCACTTCGATCATCGAACCGTGGGTGGCCAAACGCCCGTTCCAGATGCGCGAGCTGGCCTTCGGCCTGGCCGTGCTGCCCGGTGTGGCGCTGGTGGTGGGCGGCGTGCCCGACGGCATGCGCATGGGCGTGTTGATCGGTGCGCTCTCGGCCCTGCTGGTGGCGGTGTTCGGCTCGATCAACAAGCGCATGGTCAGTCATGCCGATCCGCTGACGGTCACTGCGCTGGAGCTGGGCGCCGGCACCATCACCCTGACCCTGCTGGCGCCGCTGATGCCGTACCTGCTGCCGGCGCTGGCCAGCCCGTTGTGGATCGTTCCCGATCTGCACGACGGCATTCTGCTGCTGGTGCTGGCCGGTGTCTGCACGCTGCTGCCGTTCGCCCTGGCCCTGGTCGCGCTGCGCCACCTCAGCGCCTACACCGTGCAGCTGGTCACCAACCTGGAACCGGTCTACGCCGTGTTGCTGGCCGTGGTGCTGCTGCGCGAGCAGCACGAAGTCACCCCGTGGTTCTACCTGGGCGTGGCGATCATCGTCGGTGCCGTGTTCCTGCATCCGCTGCTCAACCGCCGCAAGCGCGTGCAGCATCCGGAGATCCTCGGCACATCCGAAGCGCGCAACATCGCCGATTGAGTGCGCCTGCGCATTGCGCGGATCTTCCCGGTACCCGTCTCAGCGCTGCGGCCAGTGCCAGGCCGGCGCATCCAGCAGGCCCTGCCCGCTCAGCAGCGTCCGCCCGTGCTCCTTGAACAGGTGCATCGAATGGCATTGCGGCGCCTGCTCCAACGCGGCGATCAAGCGCGTGGCATGCGATACGACCCAGACCTGGCTGCGCGCACTGGCAGCGATGATCAAGCGTGCCAGCGCCGGCAGCAGATCCGGATGCAGGCTGGTCTCCGGTTCGTTGAGCACCAGCAGCGGCGGTGGCCGAGGCGTGTGCAGCGCCGCTGCCAGCAACAGGAAGCGCAACGTGCCGTCGGACAGTTCGGCCATCGACAGTGGCCGCAGCAGCCCGGGCTGGTGGAAGCGCAGCGCGAGCCGGCCATCCAGTTCTTCGAAGCTGACCGTCGCCCCCGGGAATGCATCGTCGATACTGCGCGCCAGCGCCTGCGGATCGCCGATTTCCAGGATCGTCACCCACGCGGCGGCGAGGTCGCGGCCGTCGTGGTGCAGCACCGGGGTACGGGTCGCCATCGCCGGTTGTCGCGCCGGGGCATCGGCATCGCTGCGGAAGTGGTCGTAGAAGCGCCAACGTCGGATGTATTCGCGCAAGGTGATGGCTTCCGGCATGCGCTGCGGATCGCCCACCTGGGTGAACAGACTGTCGAACAGCGACAGACGGTCGTCCACCAGGTCCCAGCCGCGCGCGTACCGCTGCCGCACCAGCGCACCGCGACGGTCGACCAGCAGATTGGCGCTGCGCAGGAAGGGCCCCGCCCAGATCGCTTCGGCCTTGATCTGCGGGTCCAGCGCGAAGGCCGATCGACTCGGCGGCGGATAGCCGAGGTCGATGGCGTAGCCGAATTCATCGGTGGCGAAGCCCAGCTTGAGCCCCACCGATTCCTGCCGCGGCCCGCCCTGCAGCGGAATCTCACCGGCCAGCACGCGGCGGTCGATTTTTTCCGGACCGGCCCAGAGTGCCGAGCCCAATCCGCCCTCGCGGGCGAGCACCGCTGCAACGCCACCCTGCGCGGTTTCCGCCAGCAGGCGCAGCGCGCGGTACAGGCTGGATTTGCCACTGCCGTTGTCGCCGGTGACGACGTTGAGCCGCTGCATCGACAGCACCAGCGCATGCAGTGATCGGTAATTGGCAATGGCCAGGGTCTGCAGCATGGTCGACGTCCTTGCAGTGAGACGTTGAGGGTGCCGTACGGGGATCGCAATGGTTGCGATTGCATGGAAACGTCCGGCCATCCACGCATGGCGTGGATCTACTGGTGCATCCATGCATGGTGTGAAGCCACCGCAGGCGCCCTGGCGGTCAGGGCGACACTTCCACCCGGTTGCGGCCGGCGCCCTTGGCCCGGTACAGCGCGGCATCGGCACGGGCCAGGGTCTGCTCGGAGGTTTCACCAGGCCGGTGCTGCGCCACGCCGATACTGATCGTCACCGGAAAGCCCAGCGGCAGGTTGGACACCGCCACACGCAGGAACTCGCATTGCAGCTCGGCGGCGCGCAGATCCACGTCCGGCATCAGTGCGACGAATTCCTCACCGCCGTAGCGTGCGGCCATGCCGCGCCCGGCGAAGTGCGAGCGCAGCAGCGCCCCCAGTTCGGCCAGCACCCGGTCGCCGGTCGCATGGCCCTGGAAATCATTGATGTGCTTGAAATGGTCGATGTCCACCAGTGCCACGCAGGCCTGTCGGGCCTGCCCATCGACGGCGACCACGGCTTCACCCAGCGCGGCTGCCAGCGCGCGCCGGTTGGGCAGGCCGGTCAGCGCATCGGTCCGGCTCTGTTCGGCCAGGTCGGCATTCTGCGCCAGCAGCACGTCGTGGTAATCCGACAGCAGCCGCTCGTAGTCGTCACGCTCGAGCATGTGCTTCTGGATGTCCAGCGCGAAGCGGCGCAGCTCCATCACCAGCATCACCTGCCGCGACAACGCGGCCAACGCCTCGGCCTTGTCGCTTGCCAGGTGCTGCGGGCGCGCGTCGAACACGCACAGCGTGCCCAACGGCAGGCCGTCACTGCTGATCAGCGGTGCACCGGCATAGAAACGTACGTGCGGGTCGCCGGTCACCACCGGATTGTCGTGGAAGCGCACGTCCTGCAGCGCGTCCTCGACCACCATGATCTCCTGCGGCTGCAGGATGGCATGGCCGCACATCGAATCACTGCGCAGGGTCTCGGCCGCATCGATGCCCTGTATCGACTTGAACCACTGCCGCTCGACGTCGATCAGGGTCACCGCCGCCATCGTCGTGCCACATAACGCCTTGGCGATGGCCACCAGATCATCGAAGGAGCGTTCGCGTTCGGAATCGAGTATCCGGTAGCGGTACAGCGCCTCCAGGCGCAGCGCTTCGTTGGCGGGCTTGTCGGGCTTGATCATGCAGCGTCACGTTCCGGCAGGTCGCCGCAAAGTCTAGCTGATGTAGAGCCGCACCCATGCTCGGCTGCACCCGGGCAACGGCAGCCGAGCATAGGCTCGGCTCTACACACGTCGTTTACCAGTCCTGCTGCTGCGGCAACAGGCCGTGCAGCTCCTGCTCGGTCAGGTTGCGCCACTGGCCCGGCTTCAGCGCACCGATCTTGATGTTGTCGATGCGCACGCGGCGCAGCTGGGTCACGCGGTAGCCGAACTCGGCCGACATCAACCGGATCTGCCGGTTCAGGCCCTGCTGCAGGGTGATGCGGAAACCGAACTTGGCGATCCGCGAGGTCTTGCACGGCAGCGTCATCTGGTCATGGATGCGCACGCCACGGGCCATGGCGCGCAGGAATTCGTCGGTGACCGGCTTGTTCACCGCCACCAGGTATTCCTTCTGGTGGCCGTTTTCGGCGCGCAGGATCTGGTTGACGATGTCGCCGTTGCTGGTCATCAGGATCAGGCCTTCCGATTCCTTGTCCAGGCGACCGATCGGGAAGATGCGCTGTTCATGGCCGACGAAGTCGACGATGTTGCCCTTCACCGTGCTTTCGGTGGTGCAGGTCACGCCCACCGGCTTGTTCAGCACGATGTACACGTGGCGGCGGGCGCCTGGCTTGCGGGCAGTGCGAACGCGCAACGGCTGGCCGTCGACCAGTACCTTGTCATCCTCGCCGACCACCGCGCCGGTGCCGGCGGCATGGCCATTGACGGTGACCCGGCGGGCGGCGATCAGGCGATCGGCCTCGCGACGGGAGCAGAAGCCGGTGTCGGCGATGTATTTGTTGAGTCGGCTGGTCATCACCCCATTATCCGGCATCACCGCCCTTCCCGCCTCATGCCGTGGTCAACGGATCTTCGGTTTCGCCATCGAACACCCGGTTGCGGCCACTGCGCTTGGCCACGTACATGGCGTGGTCGGCGCGTCGCAGCAACGCGGCCAGGTCATCTTCGGCCGGCCGCCACTGTGCCAGGCCGATGCTCGCGGTCACCTCCAGACCGGGCACCTGCAGGTCCCGGCAGGCCTCGGTGATGCGCTGGCGCAGGCGTTCCAGGCGGGCGGCAGCGATCTCCCGCGGCATTCCCGGCAACAGCAGCAGGAACTCCTCGCCCCCCATCCGTACCACCTGGTCCTCGCTGCGGACCGCGGCGCGAAGCGCGCGGGCCACGGCCACCAGCACCTGGTCACCGATCTCATGGCCATGGCGATCGTTGATGTCCTTGAACAGATCGATATCGAGGAAGCCGATCACCAGCGGCCCTCTGTCACGCTCGCCGCCCTGCAGATGCTGGGCCAGCTGCTGCAGGCCGGCGCGGCGGTTGGGCAGGCCGGTCAGCATGTCGGTCTCGGCGAGCTGGCGCATTTCATCACGCTGCTGGCGCAGCCGGCCCAGGCGCAGGTTGAGCGCGTAGGCCGCCATCATCAGCAGCCAGGTGACTGCCAGCTGCAGGGCTTCCACCCGGTACTCCATCAGCCAGTGCGCGCTGGCGGCGTCGGCCACGATCAGCACCAGCATCGGCGCCAGTGCCGCCAGCCCCGCCAGCGACCAGACATCGCCGCGCAGGCGGGCCCAGATGCCCATCGCCAACGACAGCGCGCAGCCGACGATGAAGCTCCACTGCAGGACCTGCGCAACCACGCCCAGTCCATCGCGCTGCAACCACGGCACCAGTGCTGCCACCGTGAGCAGGGACCACAGCACCAGCTGCTGGCCCACGCGCGAACGGGGCAGTACGCGGTCACCGCCATTCAGGCGCCACAATGCCGGCAATACCAGCGCCTGGGTTGCCGCAGTCAACGCCAGCAGCCACCCGTCACCGCGCCCGCCGACCCGCAGCCAGGGTTCGGGATAGCCGCTGAGGCCACCGAGGATCGACTGCCACAGCACCAGCACCAGGGTGGCGCCGATGTACATCAGGAAACTGCGGTCGCGGGTGGTCAGATAGGCCATCAGCGCCGACAGCGCCAACGCGATTGCCACGGCGATGCAGGCGGCGCGCACCAGCAGCCGCGCAGTATCGTTCTGCTGTACCGGGCTGGGCGCGCCCAGCTGCAGTGTCGGCACCCAGCGTGCCTTCAGCGGCGTCTGCCAGGAGACCAGGAAGGGTTCGTGGCTGCCGGCAGCAGGTACCGCCACCATGCCGATGCCCGCACGGAAGCGCGAATCGCGGGTGCGCGCGTCCTGCATGTTGCCGCAGATCTCGCGGTCACCGTGCTGCAGCCGTACTTCACCGGCAAAGACATTGAAGACATCCAGCGCCTGCGGCTCGCCGGACCAGCCTTCTGGCGGTGCATCCACCCGTGTCTGCTGGCGCGGCCCGGCCAGCATCTGCGGTGTGCACGCGCGATGGGGCGTCGGTTCGGACGTCGCGGTGCCGACCAGAAGGTAATCGCGGCCGGCGTCGACGCTGCGCGCATGGCCCAGCCACGGCAATGCCAACCACACCAGCAGCAGGACAAGCACCGCCCCTGTTTCCAAACGCACCTGCCTGCCGCCCACGCCACGTCCTGTTACTGCTTACGTCCGCGCCCACTGCGCGTCGCCCCTGGCGGCATTATCGCAGTCGAAGGCACCGCCGATGTGTAGACCAAAGTGGTGGGGATGTTGGCCGGGCTGCCGCCCGGCACCCGCAGAGGCCGGAGCCGAAGCAACAGCCAAAGCGGGCTACCGCGGTGGGCGGGGCGGTATGGGCAGGCAGGACACGCCGTAAACCCGTCCATGGGGGCTCGATGGCGCCATCCATGGCGCCAACGGTCCTGCCTGCCCATACCGCCCCACCCCTGACAGCGTCCTGGCGTCTGCTGGATCCCCGTCATGCGTGGATGAAACTCCATCGAAATCGAATATTTCGATAATTGGACGAAGAGCATCCACGCATGGCGTGGATCTACGTGTCGACCAAGGTCGACACCCACCAAGAGCAGGCCATGCCATCCAGACAGATTGCGGAGATCTGTCGAAGGCGGGGTGGGGCCGGTTGCGGGGGCGTGAGCGCCATGGATGGCGCGACCGAGCTTACATGGACGTACTTGCAGCGTCCCCCGCGACCGGACCCACCCCGCCATCCCACGGAACCCCGCTGTTGCTGTTGCTGTTGCTGCTGAGGTTGCCGGCCCGCGGCCGGCACTACCGCGGGTGCCGGGCGCAGCCCGGCCGCAGCACCTTCAGCCGGCAGCCGATGGCCCCTGCGTGCCGGCCAAGCGCATTGGCCGCAGATCGGCCAGGGTCAGCCGTTCCAGTGGCTGCGGCCGTTCGATGGCATAGCCCTGCAGGCCCTGCACCCCCATCCCGGCCAACGCCTCGGCCACTTCAATGGTCTCCACCCACTCGGCCACCACCTCCATCTGCAGTTCGCGGCCCAGCTCGCTGATCGCACGCACGCTGGCACGGCTGACCGGATCGGTATCCATGTCACGCACGAAGGCACCATCGATCTTCAGCATGTCCGCCGGCAGCTGCCGCAGATAGCCGAACGAGGACAAGCCCGAGCCGAAATCATCCAGCGCCACCCGGCATCCGCGCGCCTTGACCGCGTCGATGAAGGCACGTGCCTGGCTCAGATTGCCGATTGCCGCGGTTTCGGTGATCTCGAAGCAGAGCTTGGACGCCAGTGCGCGGTTGCGCTCCAGCAGGTCGCAGACGAACGCCAGGAATCCCGGCTCCGCAATCGACTGGGCCGACACGTTGACATTGCACAGACCGAGCTGGCGAACGTGCGCCGGGCACACCTGCAGGTGGCGGAACAGCAGGCCGAGCACGTGCCGGTCCAGCACCACCGCCATGCCGTAACGCTCCACCGCCGGCATGAACTGGCCCGGCAGGTGCAGCACGCCGTCGCTGTCACGCATGCGCACCAGCACTTCATAGTGCAGGTAGGACGGATCACCTACCTTGGCGATGCGCTGCGCATACAACAGCATGCGATTCTCGGCCATCGCACGACTGACCCGCTGCAGGCGTTCGGCTTCCAGCCGTCGTTCTTCCAAAGCCAGCCGGTTTTCGTTGAAGCAATGCACGCGGTTGCGGCCGGCCTGTTTGGCGGCATAGCAGGCACTGTCGGCGGCGCTCATCAACCAGTTCGCGTCCGGCGCCTCGGCCGTGACTTCGACCACGCCCACGCTGCAACTCAGCTGTGGACTGCCTTCGCTGATCGGAAACGTGGCCTGGCCGAGGTTGCGGATCAACCGCTGCAGTACGCGCTTGGCTTCATCCTGGTTGGCGCGGGCGAGGAACACCGCGAACTCATCCGCGCCCAGGCGGCCCACCCAGTCGCCATCACGCACCGCGCCGACCAGGTACTCGGCGAAGCTGCGCAGCATCTGGTCGCCGGCCGCGTGGCCGAAGCTGTCGTTGACCAGCTTGAAGTGGTCCAGGTTGATGTAACCCAGTGCGTGGGTTCCACCGTCGGAGCGGACCTGCAGCAGGGACTTCTCCAGCAGGCGCTCGATCTCGCGGCGATTGATCAGGCCCGTCAGGGGATCGTGGCTGGCATGGTGCTCGATCTCACGCGCCAGAGCATGGTTCTGGCTGACATCCTCGACGATGGCGAACACCGACAGGCGGCCATCGGCGGTGCGCACACCGGTACCACTCCAACGCCCCCACACCAGGCTGCCATCGCGACGCCGGAAGCGCAGTTCGCCCGGGCGCAGCTGGCGGTCCCAGTCGATACGGCCCCCCCCATCGATGACCAGCTCGCCTTCCATCAGCAGCTCGGTCAACGACATCTGCAGCAGCACGTCCCGGCGATGGTCGAGGATGTCGGCCATCGCCTGGTTGGCCTCCACCACCCGGCCGGCGGCATCCAGCTTGAGCATGCCGACGTTGGCCTGGTAGAAGGCCGCCCGGAAGCGGCTCTCGTGCTCGGTCAGGTCCTTGCCGACCCGGCGGGCCAGGGCAACCGCCATCAGGCTGATCAGCAGGACCGACAGGCCGCCGACGGCCAGGGTTGCGATGCGCACCGCGCGGGCCATGCGCAGCAGCGCCTGCGAGAACGCCTGCGCCTGTCCACGCAGCTGGTGGTCGATGCCACGCAGCCGGTGCAGGTAGTCATCCACGGTCGCCTCGTCCAGCGGTCCCGAGCCATGGCGGCGTTGCAGTTCCTCCGACAACGCCTGCAGGGCCAGCAGGTCCGCGTCGGTCTGCCGCCACAACCAGGTGGCTTCACGGAAGGCACCGACATTGCGCGCGTGGCGGAACGAGAAGATCAGCCGTGGTATGTCGGCGCGGGCGTTGCCCCCACGCAGGAAACCGGCGCGGGCTGTCGCCTCGTCCGGTTCGGGTTGCTCCAGCGCCTTGCGAGCCTGCAGGTCACCCAGCGGAACCCGCAGTGCCCGTTGGGCATCCTGCAGATCCTGCAGGTGGCCACGCGCCAGGTAACGGCTGAGCGCTGCGGTGGCGTCCTGCTGCCCCCGCGACCAGTAGCCCTGCCCTGCGATCCACGCGGTCGATGCCGCCTGCAGCTCCTGGATCACAGCCGACAGCGCGACCAGTCCGATCGCCATGCCCGTCAACAGCGCAAATCGCAGTCCCAGCCCGCGGGTCATCGGTACCCGTCGGCGCTGTTGGTCCATGCCACTTCTACCCATCCTGGATCCCCCGAATGTGCTGCGGTGACAATCTCCTACGGAACCGCGCCAGCCTAGAACCGGGGATGTGTGGGCCATGCGAAACCGGACCCGGCCGGTGATCGGCAGCGGCGGCCGGGCCGACCTGACGTCCTGCAAACGACAACGCCAGCCCGGAGGCTGGCGTTGTTCATCTACTTCTGCGCGGCTTAGAAGCTGCGCGGGCCGCGCGGCTTGTTGAAGCCATCACGACGCGGCGGACGGCTGTCGCGGTCGCCGCCGGGGCCACCCGGACCACTGCGACGCGGAGCACCCGGGCCACCCGGACCGCCCGGACCACGCTTGTCGAAGCGCGGCTTGAACGGACGCGGCGCCGGATTGACCTCTTCACCGGCCGCCAACGGACGCATCTGCAGCTGCTGGCCGGACACCCATACCTTCTGCAGGTGGGTCAGCACGTCCGACGGCATCTGTGCCGGCAGATCCAGCAGCGAGAAGTCGTCGTGGATGTCGATGCGACCGATGAAGCGGCTTTCCAGGCCGGCTTCGTTGGCGATGGCGCCGACGATGTTGGCCGGCTTCACGCCATGCTGGTGGCCGACCGAAATGCGGTAGGTCTCCATGCCCTGCTCCGGTGCACCGCGCGGCGGCACGTCACGGCGCGGGCGCTGCTCGAAGCCACCTTCGGCATCGTCACGGCGCGGACCACGCTCGAAGCGCGGGCCGCGCTCGTTGCGGTCCCCACGCTCCGGGCGCTCAGTGCGCTCGAAACGCTCACGCGGCGCGCGCTCTTCGCGCGGTGCGCGCACCGGCGGCTGCAGCAGGAACGGGGTATCGCCCTGCATCATCTTCGCCAGTGCAGCGGCCACTTCGATGGCCGGCACGTTCTGCTCGGATTCGAAGCGCTCCAACAGCTGGCGGTAGAAGTCCAGGCCGCCCTGGCCCAGGGTCTCGGTGATGCGCGAGGTGAACTTGTTGATGCGGTTGTCGTTGACCGCTTCCACGCTCGGCAGCTGCATTTCTTCGATCGGCTGACGGGTCGCACGCTCGATCTGGCGCAGCATGCCCTTCTCGCGCGGGGTGGCGAACAGGATCGCCTCACCGCTGCGGCCGGCACGGCCGGTACGGCCGATACGGTGCACGTAGCTTTCGGTGTCGTACGGGATGTCGTAGTTCAGCACGTGGCTGATGCGCTCCACGTCCAGGCCACGGGCGGCCACGTCGGTGGCGACCAGGATGTCCAGCTTGCCTTCCTTCAGCATGGCGATGGTGCGCTCACGCTGGGCCTGCTGCATGTCACCGTTGATGGCGGCAGCGGCCAGGCCACGGGCCTGCAGCTTGCTGGCCAGTTCCTCGGTGCCGGCCTTGGTGCGCGCGAAGACGATCATCGCGTCGAACGGCTCGACTTCCAGGATGCGGGTCAGCGCGTCCAGCTTGTGCATGCCGCTCACCCACCAGTAGCGCTGGCGGATGTTGGCCGAGGTGGTGGTCTTGGTCGCGATGGTGACTTCGACCGGGTCCTTCAGGTAGGTCTGCGCGATGCGGCGGATGGCCGGCGGCATGGTGGCCGAGAACAGCGCCACCTGGCGCTTCTCCGGCAGCTTCTTCAGCACCGCTTCGACGTCGTCGATGAAGCCCATGCGCAGCATTTCATCGGCTTCGTCCAGCACCAGCGTCTTCAGCTCGGACAGGTCCAGCGTGCTGCGGTTCAGATGGTCGATGACGCGGCCGGGGGTACCGACCACGATGTGCACGCCGCGGCGCAGGGCAGTCAGCTGCTGGCCGTACGGCTGGCCGCCGTACACCGGCAGCACGCGGAAGCCCGGGATCTTCGAGGAATAGGACTGGAACGCCTCGGCAACCTGGATGGCCAGCTCGCGGGTCGGGGCCAGCACCAGGGCCTGCGGCTTGATCTGCTGCAGGTCGATGTTGGACAGCACCGGCAGCGCGAAGGCGGCGGTCTTGCCGGTACCGGTCTGGGCCTGGCCCAGCACGTCGCGGCCTTCCAGCATCGCCGGGATGGTGGCAGCCTGGATCGGCGACGGCGTTTCGTAGCCGATGGCAGTGACAGCCTGCATGACAGAATCGGACAGGCCGAGCTGCGCGAACTGCAGCTGCGCTTGGGTTTCTTGGGACATGGGGAACTCCGAAGGCACTGCCACGAGCATGGCAGGCGAAAAAAAGGGGGATTCCGCGCTTTGGGCGCCCTTCTTATCGCGTGCCCTGGCGCTGCTCGGTTGAAGCTGAGGTTTCACTCGCTCAGAGCGGAATGATACCGCACTGTTCCTGAACAAGGTGTACAGGAAACCATCGGCATGCCGTTACGACCCGCCGTGGCGCACAATAGGCGCCCATTTTACCGCTGCGGGCCCTGTCCTGCAGCGCCTGCCCCAGGAAACCCCGTTCCATGCAGATCCTCGAATTCGACCTCGACGGCGACTACGTCGAACTCAAGCAGTTGCTCAAGCTGGCCGACCTGGTCACCAGCGGCGGCGAAGCCAAGATGGTCATCAGCGAAGGCCTGGTGCTGGTCGATGGCGAGGTCGAGCTGCGCAAGGCCTGCAAGATCCGCGCGGGCCAGGTGGTCGAGTTCAACGACAGCCAGATCCGGGTGCTGGCCGCCGCTTGAGTCACCGCGCGGCCGTCAGGCCACGCGCTGGGTCAGGTGGGCGGCAATCAGCTGCCGGAACGGCGCCACCCCCTGAGCTACCCGCAACCCCGCCGCGCGCAACAGGCGCGCCGGCCGGCGGTCATCGGTATACAGGCTGGCAATCGCATTGGTTGCCTCATACAGCGGCCGCGCCGCCAGCCGATGTCCGCGCTGGTAGCTGCCCAGCATGCCGGCGGCGGCGATGTCCGCCCCGCGCCGCTGCTGCTCGGCGATGCCCTGCGCCAACCGCTGCGCACTGGCCAGGCCCAGGTTGAAACCATGCGCGGTGACCGGGTGCATGCCCACCGCAGCATCACCGATCAATGCCGAACGCTCGCCGACGAAGCGCTGCGCATATACCCCGACCAGGGGATAAGCCTGCGGCGTCGCCACTGGCTGCATCCGTCCCAGACGGTGTTCGAAGAAACCGCTGATGGCGTCCCCGAACGCGATCTCATCCATCGCCAGCAGTTCTTCGATCTGCCGCGGCGGCAGGGTGATCACCGCCGATGCCTGACCTTCGTTGAGCGGCAGCAGTGCCATCGTTCGGCCATAGCCGAACCATTCCCACGCCGTGTGGTGATGATCGCGCTCGACCTGCATCCTGCAGACCAGCATCGACTTGCCGTAGTCACGCATCTGCGCACCGATGCCGAGCATGCGGCGGGTGCCGGAAAAGCGGCTGTCGGCGCACACCAGCAGGTGCGCGTGCAGTTCGCTGCCATCATCCAGGCGCACCACGTGGCCTTGGCTGTCGGCGCGCACCGCCTGCACCTTGCGGCCATCGAACAGCTCCAGCCCATCCTGGCCCTGCACTGCCTGCCAGGCCGCGCGGCGGATCAGATGGTTGGGCACCAGCCAGCCCAGCGGCTGGCCGTCGACCTGGCTGCTGGCGAAGGTCAGCGCGAATGGCGACCCGCCGTTCATCACCCGCGCATCGCGCAGCTCGGCAATCTCGGCTTCGGGCAGGCGTTGCCACAGGCCAAGCTGTTCCAGGCTCTGCCGCGACGCATGGGTCAGGGCGATTTCACGGCCATCGAAGGCGGCCTCGGCCAAGGCCTGGCGCGGCTGCGCCTCGACCAGCCCGACCTGCAGGCCGGTACCAGCCAACGCGCGCGCAAAGCACAACCCGGCCGGCCCGGCACCGACCACCACCACGTCCATCCTGCGCATGCGCGTCTCCTGCCGTTGATCCAGTCGCGGCCAGCATAGCGCCGCATGCCTGACCGGCCTTGATCTGGATCAGCTGCACTTCACAGCAGCGCGAATACCAGCGCCAGGATCGCCAGGATGGATACCAGCCAGACCAGGCTGCGCACATAGGGAATGCCGGCCGCATACAACGGCAGGTACACCACCCGCGCCCAGAAGTAGACCTGCGCGGCCAAGGCGGTGGTATCGCTGCCACGCCCGGCCACCACTACCGCGATCGCAGCGGCGGCGAAGAACGGGAAGGTCTCGAAGAAGTTGGATTGCGCCCGCTGCAGGCGCCCTGCCAGCGGGCTCAGCCGCTTGGACGAGTCGTCGCGTGCAGAGGCGTTCCATTTCATCCCGCGCTCGCGGGTGACCACGGTGGAGGCGGCGAAGATGTAGACGAAACCCAACAGCATCGCCCACGCCAGCATCGTCAGTTCGGTGGCCATCGTCGTTCTCCGTCAGGGGCTGGATGCGCGCAGGCTGTAACCGGCCAGGCGCCAGGTCTGGTCTTCGTCGAAGCGGAACGACACCAGCTCGCGGACCGGCTGCGCGCTGTTGGCGAAACGGGTCGGGAAGCTGACGTTGATGTACAGGCCTTCAGGCACGGCAGCGCCAGCAGCGTACTTGACCCGGGTGATGGTCGGCTGGCCACGGCCGGCCATCGCACCCAGACGCGTGCGGTCTGCCGCAAGCTGGCTGACGAAGGCGGCCTTGGGCACCGCGCGACGGGCAACAGCCGAGGCGCCGTCCCACAACTCACCCGCCCGATTGGCGTCGACCAGTTGCGCGGCCTTCAATGCGGCGCTGCCCATTTCCGCGTCCTGTTTCTGCACCTGCGCCTGCTGGGCAGCACTCAGCACCGGCGTGGCAGCCGTCGCCGGTTTCGCGGTGGTCGGGGCGCTCGGCGCGGGGCGAGCCGGGGCCGGTGCAGGCGTGGCCGGTGCAGGCGCTTGCGCCAGTGCAACCGCGGGCAACAGGGACAGCAGCAGGAGCACGCGCTTCATGGACACCGCCGGTTCGATGGAAAGAACCGCAGTCTACGCCAGCGCGGTGAGTGGCCCGTCAGCGCGCCTGGACGCTGCCTTCCACCGCGCCAGCGTCGGCCTGCGCCGCCGGTGCAGCGGACGTCGCCGGCAGCTGCTCGGCCACCGGCGGCTGCTCCGGTGGTGCCGGCGGCAGCGTGGCCACGTCGATCTCCGACAGCGGACTTTCCTCCGGGCACACCGGATCGGGGAAGCCGAAGCGCTGTTTCAGCGACTGGCCACAGCTGTTGATCGATTCCATGTCGGCGCCGTCGCGCTTGCACTGCTGGTCGAAGGCCACCAGGAAGGCATCCTTGCGTTGCACGAAGTCATCGCCGCAGGCACGCATCTGCTTGATCCGCTCAAGGTCGTCCTGCACCGCGTTGGTGCCGTCCAGACCGTACTGGCGAAGCTCTTCGGCCGTCAGCAGGCGCAGGCTGCGGTTGGGCACGGTCATCATCAGGTCGGCCACGCCGACCGCCACGCCATTGCGCTGCAGGTAGTCCTTCACGTTGTCATAGACCTCGTGCAGTTCGCGGTTCAGTTCCGCGCGCGAGGTGGCCTTGGAACTGATGCGCATCATGCGGTGGATGCCGACCTTGCCGGTCAACAGGCGGTTGTCACCGGCAGCCAGTACGAACACGCAGGCACTGTGGCAGATCGAACCTTCGCGCACCCAGATGGTCCAGCCGGATTCACCGATGCTGTCGCCGGCAACGATGGCCGATTCCACCTGGCCACCGCTGGAATCCAGGTCGAGGATGCGCTTGTGGATCTGCAGTTCGTCGGCAACCACGGCCAGCCGCCACATCATCTCGGCAAACCCGGGGTTGATCTTGCCGTTGTAGCGCACGCGCAGCAGGCCACGCTCGGCACACGGCGCCAGGGCCTGCTTCAACTGTTCGCGCTGCAGCCCTTCCAGCTCGAGGCCATCGCCGCCCTCGCCGGCGTAGTCGGTGCTGCAGCTGATCCACGCCTTGCCATTGTCCAGCTGAGTCTGCGGCCAGGGCCGGTCGGCCCTGCTGCGCGCCTGCGGCGCTGGCGCCGGCGCATCGGCGGCATTGATCGACACCATGTTTTCGCCATCGCTGGCCGGGGCACGCGTGGCCTTGTCGGCGGCAGTGACGTTGCCGGGATTCTCCAACTGACTGCAGCCCGCCAGGGCCAGGCACAACAGGGGCAACCAGCGGAGTTTGGCGGACATCGGGCAACCGGATTTCGGACAGGTAAGAACCACAGTCTACCTGCCCATGGCGCGCATTCAGCGCGCGCCACTGAACCGCTTCTGACCCTCACGCACCGTCATTTCCCATTCCAGTGTCTTCCACCTTCCCATCCACGCATGGCGTGGATCCATGTGTCGACCAAGGTCGACACCCACCAAGAGCAGGCCATGCCATTTCGACAGTTCGCGTAAATCTGTCGAAGGCGGGGTGGGTCCGGTTGCAGGGGCGTGAGCGCCATGGATGGCGCGACCGAGCTTACAGGGACGTACTTGCAGCGTCCCCTGCAACCGGACCCACCCCGCCATCCCACGGATAGCCCGCTGTTGCTGTTGAGGTTGCCGTTGCCGTTGCCCCCGCGGGTGCCGGGCGCAGCCCGGCCGACCTCCCCCAGCATCCATGTCCGAATATGGCGAGTACTGCCCCCCGGACGCGCCTAGACTGGCGCCATGGATACCGCACTCGCCCTCGACACAGCCGCCTGCGACCGCGCCCGCCTGGCCCGTGATGCGCGCTTCGACGGCGTGTTCTTCACCGCCGTGCGCAGCACCGGCATCTACTGCCGGCCGGTGTGCCCGGCGCCGCCACCGAAGCCGCGCAACATCACCTATTACCCCACGGCTGCTGCCGCCGCTTCGGCCGGCTATCGTCCCTGCCTACGCTGCCGCCCCGAACTGGCCCCGCTGGCACAACAGGCGCTGGCCGGGCAGACCGTGCAACGCGCCCTTGCGCTGATCCATGCGGGCTTCCTGCAGGACCAGCCGGTGGCCGACCTGGCCGGGAAGATCGGCCTCAGCGCGCGCCAGCTGCAACGCCTGTTTGTCGAACGGCTGGGGGCAACGCCAGGGCAGATCCACGCGACCCATCGCCTGCTGCTGGCCAAGCAGCTGCTGACCGAAACCACGCTGCCGGTGACCGACGTGGCGCTGGCCGCCGGTTACAACAGCCTGCGCCGCTTCAATACGGCCTTCCTGCAGGGCTGCGGCATGGCGCCTACCGTGCTGCGCCGCCAGCACCATCCACTGGCCGCCGACGATGGCGGGCTGGTATTGCGCCTGGGCTATCGACCGCCGCTGGATTTCCCGCGGATGCTGTCGTTCCTGCGCAAGCGCAGCCTGCCCGGCATCGAGCTGATCGGTGAAGACAGTTACCAGCGCGTACTGGGCACGGCCGAGCGCCCCACCCTGCTGCGGGTCACCGCCGATCCGAAGCGGCCCGAGCTGCGCCTGCAGCTGGGCGCGGTCGACCCGCGCCTGATTCCGGACATCGTGCGCCGCGTGCGGCGCGTGTTCGACCTGGACGCCGACCTGCAGCAGGTGCACGCAGCACTGGGCGACGAACCATTGCTGGCACGAGGCATCGACGAGCGCCCCGGCCTGCGCGTACCGGGCGGCTGGGACGGCTTCGAGGTGGGCGTACGCGCGGTGCTGGGCCAGCAGGTCAGCGTGGCGGCGGCAACCACGTTCGCGCGCAGGCTGGTCGATGCCTACGGTGCGCACCTGCCCGGCATGCCGTCTGAATTCGACCGTCAATTTCCAGCGCCGGACGTGCTTGCCGAAGCACCATTGGAATCGATCGGTCTGCCGCGCAGCCGCGCCGCCACCGTGCGCGCCCTCGCCGCGGCCTGCGCCAGCGGCCAGCTCGACTTCGGGCCGGGCCAGGCACTGGAGGGTTTCGTCGCCCGCTGCGTGGCACTGCCCGGCATCGGCCCGTGGACGGCGCAGTACATTGCCCTGCGCGGGCTCGGCCAGCCTGATGCCTTCCCGGCCGGTGATCTGGTGCTGCAGCAGGTGCTGGGCCACGCACAGGGCCAGCGCCTCAGCGAACGCGCCACCGAAGCGCGTTCGCAATCGTGGCGCCCATGGCGCGCCTATGCCGTGCTGCATCTGTGGCACCTGTCCGGCACTTTCGTTGGAGAACCCTCATGAACCTGTTGTTCGATCGCTTCGACACACCGATCGGTGAACTGACCATCGCCGGGGATGAGAATGGCCTGGCCCACGTTCTGTTCCCGGAAAACCGCCATCCTGCGCGCGGCCGCGAGCACTGGCATTACGCGCCCGGCGCATTGCCGGAGGCGCGCGAACAGTTGCTGCAGTACCTGCATGGTGAGCGCAGTGATTTCGACCTGGTGCTGGCACCGCATGGCACGCCATTCCAGCTGCGCGTCTGGCATGCGCTGGCGTTGATTCCCTTCGGCCAGACCTGGAGCTACCTGCAGCTGGCGCAAGAGCTGGGCCAGCCGACGGCGACCCGTGCGGTCGGCGCGGCCAATGGCCGCAATCCGTTGCCGATCGTGCTGCCCTGCCATCGCGTGATCGGCAGCAACGGTACGTTGACGGGCTTCGGTGGCGGGCTTGAAACCAAGGCGGCGTTGCTGCGGCTGGAGCAGCGGCAGGCGCCGTTGTTTGCATGAGGGTTGGAGGCAGGGCTGCGCCCTGCACCCGCCGAGGCCTGAGCAACAGCAACCGCCGAAGCAACAGCCGGCTCTGGATTGCCTGAGGGTTGGTGGGATGGATCGGGTATGCAGGACACGCCGTAAACCCGTCCGTGGGGGCTCGATGGCGCCATCCATGGCGCCAACGGTCCTGCATACCCGATCCATCCCACCCCTGACAGGTTCCCGGTGACGGTAGATCCACGCCATGCGTGGATGGAAGCATCTGTAATCTGTCTGGAGAAGAGCCCCCTCTTGTTAAAGGGCGCGCGCCAAGGGCGCGGGGATAAGGTGAAATGCGCGGACACGTGGAGCCCAAGGGCGCCACGTGTCTTTGGTACGTCATCGCTGCGGATTATCATGGACGGATGACATCCGTACGCCTGACCTGCACGCTGGCGCTGCTGCTGCCCCTGGCCGCCTGCACCACTACGCCTTCGCCTTCGACAATCGCCGCGGCAAGCGGCACGAATGCGACCCCGGCCACGCCGCCGAAGCTGCTGCTGATCTCCATCGACGGCCTGCGCGCCGATGCGCTGGATCGGGGCCTCACCCCGAACCTGCAGCGGATCATCGACGGTGGCGTGCGTGCGCGCTGGATGACGCCCTCCTATCCGTCACTCACCTTCCCCAATCACTACACGCTGGTCACCGGCCTGCGCCCGGACCACCACGGCATCATCAACAACAGCATGGACGACGCTGCGTTGGGGCGCTTCGCGCTGCACGACCGCACCGCGGTGACCAACAGCGGATGGTGGGGCGGCGAACCGATCTGGGTGGGGGCCGAGAAAGTCGGCGTGCGCACCGCCACCACGTCATGGCCAGGCAGCGAAGCCGAGATCCAGGGCACGCGCCCCAGCCAGTGGCGCATCTACAACGCCAAGGAGCCCCTGCAACAGCGTGCGCAGACCGTGCTCGACTGGCTGTCGCAGACCGATGCCGATGCCCCACGCCTGACCACGCTGTACATGGAGCACGTGGATAAGGCCGGCCACAACTTTGGGCCGGACTCCAGGCAGTACACCGATGCCATCGTGCAAGCCGACCGGATCATCGGCCAGGTGCTTGATGGCCTGCAGCAGCACGGCCTGACCGAAACCACCAACGTGATCGTGGTCTCCGACCATGGCATGGCGTCGGTGCCGGAGGGCCAGGTGATCGCCCTCGAATCGATGGTTGATCCCAGCATCGCGCGCAACGTCAGCCCGGGCCAGTCGGTCGGCTTCGCGCCGGTGGCGGGACGTGAGGCAGAGGCCGAGCGCGCGCTGCTCGGCCGTCATGCTCACTACGAATGCTGGAAGAAGGAAAACCTGCCGGCGCGCTGGCACTACGGCAGCCATCCGCGCGTGCCGGCAATCGTCTGCCAGATGGATGAGGGCTGGGACGCGCTGACACGCGAGAAGATCGCCAAGCGCGAGCATGCCGATCGCGGCTCGCATGGCTACGACAACGCGTTGCCGTCGATGCGCGCGGTGTTCGTGGCCCGTGGCCCTTCATTCCGGCAAGGCCTGGTGATCGACGGTTTCGACAACGTCGACCTCTATCCGCTGCTGGCGCACCTGCTGCAGGTGCCGGAAGCGCCGAACGATGGCAAGCCGGAAACGCTGAAGCAGACCCTGCGTTGAATACGTTGTAGAGCCGAGCCCATGCTCGGCTGCATTGCGCCAGCCGGGCATGGGCTCGGCTCTACAAAAACGTGCAAAAAAAAAACGCGGCGCCGAGCGCCGCGTTTTCTTTGGACCGGTCGGTCGGCGGATCAGCCGGCCTTGGCCACTGCCTTCTTGGCCACAGCCTTCTTCGCCGGAGCCTTGGCCACGGTCTTCTTGGCAACCGGGGCGGCGGCGCCTACAGCGACCTTGCTCGCGGTGTGCGAACGGGCGTTGCCGTAGCTGGCGTTGTAGCGCTTGCCCTTGGCGGTCTTGCGGTCACCCTTACCCATGTCATCAACTCCTCAAGTATGAAATCTGGTTACCCCGTTCTGACACGGGTTTGGCGGGACCGTCTTGCTGGACGCCCCCGCGCACGATCGGAAATCCTAGCACGCCGGGCCTAGTGCGCGCAGCTTGCGTCGTGCACGTGCCCATGATTCAGGCGCAGATTGACCAGATGCGCGATGCCGACCAGCAGCCCGCCCAGGGTCATCACCACCGCATGCGGCACCGCGTTGTGGTGCAGCGGGTCGTACAGCACACCGGCCCACAAAGCGACCAGGCCGGGAATCAGGAACGCCAGCGCACGCAGCGCGCCGTGCCGCCGATAGCCCCAGACCAGGCTGAACAAGCCCAGCAGGGTCACGAATACCACCAGCGCTTTTTCCACGCCATCACTGAGCCAGAAAGACAGGCCCAGCGAGGGCGCCGCTGCCAGCAGCAGCGGAATCACCGCGCAATGCACCGCGCACAGCATCGAACCGGTGGCGCCGAAGCGATCGAGCAGGTGGCGCAGGCGTGAGGGCAAAGGCATGACTTCCAGCAGGGCGGCGAATCGTTATGGAATAATATAACATCGTTTCCCGACCCGCACGGTTCCGCTCCCCCTGTCCCGCCGACGGGATTCGTGCGCCACCCTATTGATACAATGTAACAAAGGACCGCCCATGCCCTCCCACCACCCTCGTTTCAAGCCGCATTCCCTGGCCCTGGCGCTCGCTGCGCTGCTGCCGTCCGTCGCCTTTGCGGCCTCCGACGATGATTCGCATCGTGACCGCCACCTGACCGAGCTGTCCTCGGTGCAGGTCACGGCGTCGCCGCTGCAGGGTGATGCCGAATCGCTGGCACGTCCGGTTGAAGTGCTGGCCGGTGAGCGCCTGGACGAGCAGAAAGCCGGCACCCTCGGCGACACCGTGGCCAAGCTGCCCGGCGTGCAGAGCACCTTCTTCGGTCCCGGCGTCGGCCGCCCGATCATCCGCGGCCAGGAAGGGCCGCGCGTGGCCGTGCTGTCCAACGGCATGGGCAACATGGACGCCTCCACCGTCAGCGCCGACCACGCCACCAGCATCGAGCCGTTCCTCGCCGACCAGATCGAAGTGCTGAAGGGCCCTGCGACCCTGCTGTTCGGCAGCGGCGCGATCGGCGGCGCGGTGAACGTGGTCGATGGCCGCATCGCGCGCGAACTGCCGGACCGTCCGCTCAGCGGCCGCGCCGAACTGCGCGGCAACTCGGTCAACGACGAGCGCAGCGGCATGTTCCGCCTTGACGGCGTGAGCGGCAATGTCGTGCTGCACGTGGATGGTCTGGTGCGCAATGGCGACGATTTCCGCATTCCCGGCTACGCGGCGATCGACGGCCTGGAAGATCACCACGATGACCACGACCACGCGGGCGAGGAAGGCGAAGAGCCGCGTCGCGGCCGCCTGGACAACAGCTCCATCCGCACCCGCGCCGGCGGCGTCGGCGCCACCTGGCTGGGTGAAGGCGGCTACTTCGGCGTCTCGGCCAGCACCTACCGCACCAACTACGGCATTCCCAACGGCGCCCATGTGCATGCCGACGGCGATGACCACGACCATGGTCACGACCACGACCATGGCGAGGAGGAGGAAGGTGAAGAGCATGACGTGCGCATCGACATGGTGCAGAACCGCTTCGAGACCAAGGCTGGTATCTACAACCCGGTGTCGTTCCTGAAGAACATCAACGCGCGCGTGGCATACACCGACTACGAACACGTGGAGCTGGAAGCCGGCACGCCGTCCACCCGCTTCACCAACCGCGGCATCGAAGGCCGCCTGGAAGCGGTACAGCAGCAGATCGGCGGCTGGGACGGCGCCTTCGGCCTGCAGGTCGGCAACAGCGATTTCGGCGCAAAGGGTGAAGAAGCCTTCGTGCCGGATACCGGCACCAAGAACATCGGCGTGTTCGTCCTCCAGGAAAAGCAGTTCGGCCCGTTCAAGCTGGAACTGGGCGGTCGCCACGATCAGGTCAAGCTGGACCCGACCGGCGACTACCAGCGCCGCAAATTCGATGCGACCAACCTGTCGGCCGCCGGCATCTGGAAGCTCAACGATGCAGTCGACCTGCGCATCGGCGTGGACAGCTCCGAGCGCGCGCCGACCAATGAAGAGCTGTACGCCGCTGGCGCACACATCGCCACCCGTTCGCTGGAAATCGGTGATGCCAACCTGAAGACCGAGCGCGGTCAGCGCATCGAACTGGGCATCCATACCCACAGCGAGCGCCTCGATTTCTCCGCCGCGATCTATCAGACCAAGTTCAAGGACTTCATCTACCTGGCTGACACCGGCGTGACCGAGAGCCTGCCGGTGCGTGCCTGGACCCAGCAGGACGCGGTATTCAAGGGCGCCGAGGCCGAAGCGCTGGTGCACCTGTTCGAAGGCGCTGCCGGCGATTGGGATCTGCGCGTGTTCGGCGATTACGTGCAGGCCAAGCTGGACGGCAGTGGCAGCCGCACCCTCGACATCGCCGTGCCGCACGGTGACCACAACCACAACTACAGCGTGGAACTGGCCAACACCGGTTACCTGCCGCGCATCGCACCGGCCCGTGTAGGCGCCGACCTGCGCTGGGCGAAGGATGGCTGGCGTGCCTCGGTGGGCGCGGTGCGTTACAGCCGGCAGAAGGACGTGGCGCAGAACGAGGTGCCGAGCAACGGCTACACCCTGGTCGATGCGCACCTGGCCTACCGCTGGGACCGCAGCGACAGCAACAGCTACGAGCTGTTCCTGGACGGCAGCAACCTGACCAACCGCGAAGTGCGTCCGCACACCTCGCTGCTGAAGGATTACTCGCCGCTGCCGGGCCGTGGTGTCGCCTTCGGGATCCGCGCGTTCTTCTGATGGGGCATCCACGCATGGCGTGGATCTACTGATAAGCGCATCCACGCATGGCGTGGATCTACCGACTTTGATGGCTACGTGCTGTCGTTCTCTCCCGGGGGGCCAGGTTGGCCCCCCGTTTTTTTGGTCATCCCAGTTACCCCTCACGCGGGCGTCACAAAGATGTGCGTACGACAACAAGCGGACAATCCCGTCGCCATTCGTCTCTCGCCATCCGGACATGTTTGTCCGAAAATGAAGCCATGACCACCCAACGTGCCGATGCTGCTGCCCGCCGAGCCCTCATCCTCGATGCCGCCGACCATGTGTTCGGCCAACATGGCGTGACCGCGCCGCTGGACCTGGTGGTCGAGCGTGCCGAAGTCGGCCGCGCCACCCTGTACCGCAACTTCCCCGACCGTACGGCGCTGATCCAGGCGCTGCTGCAGCGCACGGTCGACCGCATCCGCCGCCAGGTCGAGCAGCTTGGCGACCGCGACGATGCCCTGTTCGAGGTGTTCGAAGGCATGGCCCAGCGCATCGTCGATTCGCCTGCGCTGGCCGACTACTGGCGCGCGGTGGATTCGGATGTTCCGGCCATGCGCACCGCACGCGAGACCGTGCGCGACCTGCTGGAAGCGCCCATCGCCCGCGCCAAGGCCGCTGGCCTGTGCCGGCCCGACCTGGAGAAGACGGATATTTCACTGATCTCGGGCATGCTGGGTGCGGCCCTGCGCGGCAAGACCCGCGATGAGCGCGCCCAGTTGGCTGGGCGTGCCCTGCAGCTGCTGCGCGGGGGACTCCAGGGAGCAGCCAGCGGGGAACGCTGATGGTGCAGCCGTACCTCAAGCCGGTGCCGGATTGGGAGGAGCACGAGAAGCCGACCATGCCCGGTTCGGCGTCGATGCCGTGGCACCCGCCCTATCGGCGTGCAGCCTATGCACTGGTCTCGCTGCTGGTGGCCATCACCGGCGGCCTTGGCAACGCGCTGGTAACGGCCAACCTGCCTTTCCTGCAGGGGCAACTGTCACTCACGCCCACCCAGGGCAGCTGGCTGGTCGCCGCCTACGCCATGGTCAACGTGACCGCCAACCTGCTGGCCTTCAAGTTCCGCCAGCAGTACGGCATCCGCCTGTTCGCCGAGATCGGCCTGGGGCTGTATGCGGCGCTGGCGGTGCTGCACCTGTTCGTCGGCAGCTTCGAGACCACCATGCTGACCCGCGCCGCCAGCGGTTTCGCCGGCGCGGCATGTTCGACGCTGGGTACGCTGTACATGCTGCAGGCACTGCCGCGCCGTTTCACCGGCAACCTGCTGGTGGTCGGCGTTGGCCTGTCGCAGTTGGCGGTGCCGATTGCCTGGATCGTCTCGCCGGGCCTGGTCGATACCGGTCAATGGCACCAGCTGTATTCGTTCGAAGCAGGGCTGGCACTGTGCGCGTTTGCCGCCGTGGTGGTGCTGAAGCTGCCGCCCGGCATCCAGGTCAAGGCCTTCGAACCGCTGGACTTCCTCACCTTCGCCCTGCTCGCGCCCGCCGTCGCCCTGCTGGTGATCGTGCTCGCGCAGGGCTACACGCGCTGGTGGTTGAACACGCCGTGGCTGGGCTGGGCGCTGATCGCTTCCATCGCGCTGACCACCACCGCCCTGATCATCGAACACTACCGGCGCAATCCGCTGCTGCAGATCCGTTGGCTGTCGACGCTGCCGGTGATGCACTTCATCGTCGGCGCCTTCCTGATCCGCTTCCTGACCACCGAACAGTCCTACGGCGTGGTCAACCTGATGCGCACCCTGGGCATGGGGCCGGACCAGATGCGGCCGCTGTTCGTGGTGATCCTCGCCGGCGTGGTCACCGGCATCGCCGGCGCGGCGATCACCTTCGGCCCGAAGCGGCTGATCGCGCAGCTGCTGATGGCGATCCTGCTGCTGGGCGCGGCCGCGTTCTTCGACCAGCACCGCACCAGCCTGGATCGACCACACGACTTCTACGTCAGCCAGTTCCTGGCCTCGGTGGGCGCCGGCATGTTCATGGGCCCGCTGATCATGCTCGGCATTTCGGCCGCGCTGAAACAAGGCGTGGACCACATGATCACCTTCCTGGTGACCTTGTCGATCACCCAGACGCTGGGCGGACTGGCCGGCTCGGCCGTGCTGGGAACGTTCCAGCTGCATCGCGAGCAGCTGTATTCCAGCGCCTTGACCAGCCAGCTCGATCCCGCCGACCCGGTGGTGGCGCAGCGCCTGCGCCTCCAGCAGCAGCTGTACGCAGCGCAGATCACCGACCCGGTGCTGCGCAGCGCACAGGGCAGTGCGCAGCTGGCACAGACCACCCGCCGCGAAGCCAACGTGCGTGGCTTCAATGATGTGTTCACCCTGAGCGGCTGGCTGGCAATCGGCTTCCTGTGCTGGTTGCTGCTGCTGTCGCTGCGTACTGCCGTGCGCAAACAATGGCGCAAGCGCCATCCTTCCTCCTCCGCTGCGGCTGCGACCGCGGCACCGCGCTGAGTCCATCGCCATGCCTCCCGTCCCGCCCCGTCCAGACGACACCGACGCCGCCGAGAACGTCACCCCGCCACCGCCCACCGATGCAGCACCTGCGGCGACGCCAGCCGCGCCGGCCGCCGCACCGAAGTATCTGAAACCGAGTTCGCGCAGCGTGGTGGTGATGGTGGTGGTGGCGTTGCTGGGCATCGCGCTGATCCTGCGCGCCTGGCATCTGTGGCCGTTCACCAGCAGCGTGATGGTGACCGACAACGCCTATGTGCGCGGGCAGATCACGGTGATGGCGCCGCAGGTCAACGGTTACGTGACCGAGGTGCTGGTGAAGGATTTCCAGCACGTGAAGCAGGGCGAGCCGCTGCTGCGCATCGACGACCGTATCTATGCGCAGCGGGTGGCGCAGGCCCAGGCGACGCTGGACAGCGCGCGCGCGGCGCTGGCCAATTCGGACCAGTCACAGGCGCAGAACCGCGCGCAGATCGCTTCGGCGCAGGCCACGCTGTCGGCGGGACAGGCTGAGCTGCAGCGCTCCCGCAATGAGGCCAAGCGCTACGAGGAGCTGGCGGCGCAGCAGCTGGTATCGATCAACGACCGCGACAAATTCCGCACCAGCCAAGCCTCTGCACAGGCCAGCGTGCAGCAGTCGCAGGCGCAGATCCGCATCGCCGAGGAGACCCTGGTCTCGACCCAGGTCTCGCGCAAGAGCCTGGAGGCGCAGGTGGAAAGTGCGCAGGCACAGCTGGAACTGGCGCGCATCGACCTGGCCAACACGGTGATCCATGCGCCGCGCGATGGGCAGATCAGCGAGGCCAGCGTACGCGTGGGCCAGTACGTGGCGGCCGGTTCGCAGCTGCTGTTCCTGGTGCCCGACGCGCTGTGGGTGGTGGCCAATTACAAGGAAGGCCAGACCTGGAAGATGGCGATCGGGCAGCCGGCGTCGTTCTCGGTGGATGCGTTCCAGGGCCAGGTGCTGCGTGGCCGCGTGGAAGAGATCGCGCCGGCCACGGGCTCGGAGTTCAGCGTGCTGCGCCCGGACAATGCCAGCGGCAATTTCACCAAGGTGGTGCAGCGGTTGCCGGTGCGGATCTCGATCAACGGGGAACAGAAACTGGCGACGCGGTTGCGGCCGGGCATGTCGGTGATCGTGCGGGTGGATACTGCGACGAAGCCGATGGATTAGGCGCTGGCCTGCTTGACTGCGCGGCTTCGTCGAAGACAGCGAACGGCGGAGCCCCTCGTGGCTGATCGTTGCGGTTGGATTGGTGGGATTGGCCGGGTGGGTGAGGCAGGCGGGACACGCCGTGAACCCATCCCTGGGGGCTCGTAGGCGCCATCCATGGCGCCTGCGGTCCCGCCTACCCCACCCACCCGGCCACAGACAGGTTCCGTGCGCGTCAGCCACGTGAATCAAAGGATGAAAATCAAAAGCGAAAGCGCGCGGCTCCGCTTTTTTGTAGTGTTGAGCCATGCTCGACTGCTTTGCTGCAGGAACAGACGACAACGATGAAGTTCAACGCACTGGCCCGTATGGCGGCCAAAGGTCCTGCGCCGCTGGAGCATGGTGGTGCGGTCGAGGTGGAAGACCTGATCGGCTTCGTGCTTGAGCATGGCGTCGAAGGTGCGGCCGAGATTGAACGTCTGTGCGCGCTGCATGGCTGGCGCGAGGAGTTCCAGTACAACGGCGATGGCACGCATTTCGCGCCGATGGCGCCGTGGGCAAAGGCCTGCGCTGCGGTCGGGTACGGCGGCGTGGCCGCGATGCAGCCACTGCTGGACGACCCGCGCATGGCGACCTATGCGATCGGGGTGCTGGAAGAGGTGCGCAGCGAGGCTTCGGTTACGGCCCTGCTGGCGTACTGCGGACAGGCCGATTTCAGCCAGGACGATCCCACGTCAGCGCCGTGGCAGGCGTTGGGCGCGCTGAACGTGCTGCTGTCGTTCGACAAGGGTGTGACGGTGTCTACGGATATCCAACAGACGTTGCTGCAGCGGGTGCAGCGCGCGTGGGGCCAAGCGCCGACACCGCAACGGCAGTGCCTGGCACTGTATGCCGTGCGCGGCGCACACGTGGCCGAAGCGTTGGACTGGGTGCAGTCGCTGGTGCTGGAGGATGCCGAGTTGATCGCCGCACGCAAGGCAGTGCTGAAGCACCTCAAGGGCCGGACACAGGGTTGAAGATGCCGGCCAGCGGCCGGCACTACCGTTCCGTCAGCCGGCGCAGCGGGCGCAGAGCCCGTGCACTTCCAGCGTCTGTGCCTGCGGCTGGAACCCCAGTTCCTTCGCGCGCTTCTCCAGTTGGGTCACGATCTCGCGGTCTTCCAGTTCCACCGCGCTGTGGCAGCTGTTGCAGATCAGGAACGGCACCGAATGGGCCGCACTGCTGGGGTGGTGGCAGGCCACGAAGGCATTGACCGATTCCAGCTTGTGCACGAAGCCATTGGCCATCAGGAAGTCGAGGGCGCGGTACACGGTGGGCGGGGCGTCGGCGCCCACACCCTTGCCGTTGCGCACCCACTCCAGCAGCTCGTAGGCCTTGACCGGCTTGCCGGCCTCGGCGATCAGCTTGAGCACGTTGGCGCGGATCGGGGTCAGGCGCAGCCCGCGCTCACGCGAGACACGCTCGACCACCGCCACGAAATCCGAAGCGTCGTGGACATGGTGGTGCGGGGCCGTACAGGCGGTTTTGGCGGACATGCGCGTTCTCCAGTTCGGGCGTGGGCCGGTGGGCTCAGGCCGTTGCTACCTTGGTGATGGCCACATCGATGCGTTTCAAGGCCTGCTCGCGGCCGGCCAGGTACACGGTATGGGAAATGTCAGGACTGACCTGGGTGCCGGTGATGGCCACGCGCAGCGGCTGGGCGACCTTGCCCATGCCCATTTCCAGCGCCGCAGCTGCATCGTGCAGGGCCACGCCAACAGCCTCGGCAGTCCACTCCGGCAGGGCTGCCAGCAGCTCGCGGGCCTTGCCCAGCGGCAGTTCCGCACCGGCCTTGAAGTGCTTGGCCACGGCCGCTTCATCGTACTCGTTCAGCGGCTGGTACCAGACCACGGCCTTCTCGGCCATTTCCTTCAGGGTCTGCACGCGCTCGCGCAGGGCGATCACCACGTCCACCGGCGCCGGGCCAGCGGCCACGTCCAGGCCCAGCTTCTGCAGCTGGTAGACCAGGTGCGGCTCGATCGCGGCCGGTTCCTCGGTCTTCAGGAAGTGCTGGTTGACCCAGCCCAGCTTGGCCATGTCCAGGCGCGAGGCCTTGGAATTGCAGTCCTTCACGTCGAACAGGCCGATCAGTTCCTGGCGGCTGAACAGTTCCTGGTCGCCGTGCGACCAGCCCAGCCGGGCCAGGTAGCTCAGCAGCGCGTCGGGCAGGTAACCGGCATCCTTGTACTGCATCACGTCGGCCGCGCCGGTGCGCTTGGACAGCTTGGCGCCCTGTTCGTCCAGGATCATCGGCATGTGGCCGAACTTCGGCACCGGCGCGCCGATGCCTTCGTACAGGTTGATCTGGCGCGGGGTGTTGTTGATGTGGTCGTCGCCCCGGATGACTTCGGAGATCTTCATGTCCCAGTCGTCCACCACCACTGCGAAGTTGTAGGTGGGATAGCCGTCCGGACGGAAGATGACCATGTCATCCAGCTCGCTGTTGGCGATCTCGATGCGGCCCTTGATCAGGTCATCGAACACCACCGTGCCTTCAAGCGGGTTCTTGAAGCGGATGACGCGGTTCGGGTCGTCCCGGTACGGCAGCCCCTGCTCGCGCGCGGCGCCGTTGTAGCGCGGCTTTTCCTGCTTGGCCATCGCGGCCTCGCGCATGGCATCCAGCTCTTCGCGGGTTTCATAGGCGTAGTACGCCTTGCCGTCGGCGATCAGCTGCTCGGCCACTTCCTTGTACCGGGCGACGCGCTCGGTCTGGTAGAACGGACCTTCGTCGTAGTCCAGGCCCAGCCACTCCATCGCCTCCAGGATGGCGTCGATCGCGCCCTGGGTGCTGCGTTCACGGTCGGTGTCCTCGATGCGCAGCACGAACTCGCCGCCACGATGGCGGGCCTCCAGCCAGCAGTACAGCGCGGTGCGGGCGCCACCGATATGCAGGTAGCCGGTGGGACTGGGGGCGAAGCGGGTGCGGCAGGTCATGGAGGGCTCGAGGAACGGGTATCCCCCGATTTTACCAGCCCTCCGCCCCCTGCGGAAAAAGGGGACGGAGGGGATTAAGTCGCTATTCCCCCGCTTCTGCGGGGATGCGCGGGCAATGGAGGGGAAATACGACCTGATCCCCTCCGTCCCCTTTTCAGGGTTGCGGCTCGGGCTTGCGCGGGAAGGGCTGCTCGCGCATGGCGGCGTGGTAGGCGAAGGAGGCGACGATGGCGGCAGCCTGCTTCAGGTCTTCCGGTTCCGCGTGGTCCCAGGTGTCCAGGTGGCTGTGGTGGACGTTGCTGAAATAGTCCAGCTTGTCCTGGATGAACTGGAAGCCCGGCAGGCCGATGCGGTCGAAGCTGATGTGGTCGGTGCTGCCGGTGTTGCGGGTGGCCACGGTGGTCGCGCCCACGTCATGGAACGGGGCCAGCCAGGCTTCGAAGATCGGCATGGCCGCCAGGTTTTCCTGTGCGTAGATGCCACGGAAGCGACCCGAGCCGTTGTCCATGTTGAAGTAGACCTGGAACTTGCCGTAGTCACGGGTCTTCTGCAGCGCACCGGTCGGTTCGCGCAGCGAGGCAGGCAGCGCCTTCTGCGCCGGGTCGGTCGGCTCGGGGAATCGACCGAAGTGCTTGGCCACGTATGCCTGCGAACCGATCAGCCCCTGCTCCTCGCCACTCCACAGCGCAACCCGGATGGTGCGCTTGGGCTTGGCGCCGCTGGCCTTGAGGATGCGCATGGCCTCCATCATCACCGCCACGCCGGCAGCGTTGTCGGCTGCACCGGTGCCGCTGTGCCAGGAATCCAGGTGCGCACCGATCATCACCACTTCATCGGGCCTGCTGCTGCCACGGATCTCGGCCAGCGTGTTGTAGCCGGGCTGGTCCGCTTCATCGGTGAAGCGAGCGGCCACATCCACGCGCAGGCGCACGCTCTGCTTGGCTTCCAACGCGCGCACCAGCGGATTGAAGTGCTCGGCGATCATCGCCAGTTCGGGAATGCCGACCGACTCGCCAGCTTTGCGCGAGCCACCACCGGCCACGCGGATGATGCCGTTGTCCCAGCTGCTGATGCTGATCGAGGCCAGCGCGCCTTCTTCGACGAAGAACGCGTTGACCTTCGCCGCCAGCGCCTGCTTCTCCTGGAATTCCTTGACCCGCTTGGCACGGTCGGCGGCCACGTCCTTGTCCTTGGGCAGGGTGAACTCCTGCAGACCTTCCAGCGAGGTGGCGTCGTGCCGGTGCGAATCGGCGTCGGTGCCACGCTTGTATTCGCGTGCTTCGCCCAGCAGCAGGATCTTGCCGCGCAGCTTGCCCCGATATTTCTCGATGTCCTCAGGCTTCTTGATGTCCACCTGCAGCAGTTCGCCCTCGACCGGGCCCCTGGTGCCCGGCGTCCACGCCTTGGGCAGGGCATGCAGCGGCTGCACGCGATCGCCCAGCATCTCTACGCTGGCCGAGGTGAACTCCCAGCCGCGGCCGAATTCGTCGAAGGCTTCGTCATGCACATTGTCCAGCTTCCATTCGCTGAACTTGCCGCGGGTCCAGGCGTTGGCGCGGCCCATCGCCGGCGAATTGGTCAGGCGCGGCCCGATGCGCTCGGTGAGGTAGCTGAAGGTGTCCATCACCTGCGATTTGTGGAACGCCTGCTGCCGGATCTTGCCGACCATGTCCAGGTCCACCGGCTCGCGCTGCTGCGCCACCGCATTGCCACCCATCGCCAGCGCTACTGCCAGCACGCCCCACTTCAGCACATCACACCCCTGCCCTTCGGCTCGATCATCAACCGGTCGAGTCTAGCCAGACAGGGCGCCTGGCCCCCGTCCCATCGGTCATGGGCATCTGGTAGATCCACGCCATGCGTGGATGGGGGTTCCCACCGAACAGCGGCGCGGACCAAGGTCCGCACCCACCAGAGGCCCAGTAGATCCACGCCATGCGTGGATGGGCCTTCCACTGTCACCCCTTCCACCCCAGCCACAGCTGCGCGCGCTCCGGCAACAGCAGCAACCAGTGCCGCTGGTCGATGCTGCTGCAGCCGAACACGGTGGCGTGTTCCGGCCACTCCGCGGGCAGCCCGTCGATGCCGATCTCCGACAATGCCGCCGCCCCGGCCTTCCATGGCCGGTAACGGGGCACCTTGCCGGCGAGCGCGCCGCGTCCGTGCCGCGCCTCCCGCAACCAGTCCAGCCCACGCCGCTGCAGTCCCTCGCAGGTGATGGCGGCCAGCTGGAAGCGGACCAGGCCGGGCGCGATCCGTGCCCCCGGCAACGCCGCCAAAACGCCATGCGCCTGCAGCAGCGCATCCACTTCCAGCAGAGCGGGAATGCCCTGTCGTGCCCGTTGCTGCAATCCTTGGCGCCAACCCATGGCGTGCTCCTTACTTCTGCTCGGCCAGGGCGTACCAGTCGACCCGACGGGTCACCCACATCGCCAGCGCGAGGATGACGAACAGCAGCAGCGAGCCCATCAGCAGCGCATTGTTCTCCGACACCAGCAGCCCATACAGCGCGCCGTACAGCACGGTGAGCATCGCGGCGAAGCCCAGGCCGCGCTTCCAGTGCCCCAGCACGTTGGCCAGGTACACCGCCTGCAGGCTGATACAGGCCAGCGCCGAGACCAGGTAGGCCTGCCAGAAGGCGATGTGCTCGGACAGGCTGATCAGCAGCAGGAAGAAGATCGCCAGCGCCAGGCCGACCATCAGGTACTGCAGCGGGTGGATGCGCAGCGACTTGATCAGCTCGAACAGGATGAAACCAACGAACGTCAGCACCACGAACAGCACGCCGTACTTGGAAGCGCGATCGGCCTGGGTATAGGCATCGACCGGGTCGACCAGAGAAACCTGCACCGCCTGCGCGTCCAGGTCATCGCCCTCGCGCAGTCGCTGCTGTGCGTCCGATGCCAGCGAGGACACGGCCCAGCGTGCATCGAAGCCCTGCGCATCCACACGCCGCTCGTTCGGCAGGAACGCACCGGCAAACGACGGGTGCGGCCAGCTGGAGCGCAGGGCGATCTGGTTGTCATCGCCCACCGGCACCACCGACAGGGAGCGGCTGCCATCGAGCTGCAGTTCCAGTTCCACGCTGCTGGCCGCCAGGGTGCCTCCGCTGCGCGAGATGCCGGCGATCGGTGCATGCAGCCCACGGCCCAGTGCGGATGCGCCGGCCACGCCCGGCAGCAGCTTGACCTGCTGTCCATCAACGCGCAGGTTCGGCGTACCGACCAGACCGCGCGCATCGGACACGCCCAGCGCGATGTAGGCCTCGCCATAGGTCGTGCCATCGTGCTCCGGGTAGTCATCCTCGCTGAAGGTCGCCTTGAGCTGGCCATTCCAGCTGTACACCGGCACCTTGAACAGGCCGACCGAACGCTGGCTTGGCAGCAGCTCGCCGCTGATCTGCAGGGTGGCCGGCGGCTGCAACCAGTAGCCCTCGGTGGTCTGCAGCTCGGTCTTCTTGTTGCCCCGCGCATCGACCACTTCCACCAGCTCGCGCTTGGACCACGGCACCACGCGCACCGGCCCGACCACGCGCTGGGTACCGGCCCGGCTTTCGGCCACCCGCGAATAGGCCTCTTCGCGATAGGCGCTGCGCTCGCTGATGACGTTGCGGATCAGGTACAGCGGGACCAGCAACAACAGGATCAGGCCGCCGACAATGGCGAACCGCAGCAGCATCTTCAGGGATTTCATCGTCCGTCCTCGTTGGAGAGGACTGCAGGATGGATTGCTGCGGTGAGCAGGGTTTGTGGCGAATTTGAAGCGAGTGTGAAGTCAGCGCCGCGGACGCTGCCCCGGTATCGCCAGCGGCAGCCACAGGCTGGCCACGGTGCCGCCTGCTTCTCGCGGCTGCAGGCTGACGCGGCCGTCATGCAGGCGCGCGACTTCCTGCACGAAGGGCAGGCCGAGGCCGGAGCTGCGGCGGCCGGTGCCGGGTCGGGCCAGCGAATAGAAGCGTTCGAACACGCGCTCGCGTGCGTAATCAGGAATGCCCGCGCCACGGTCGGCAACCTGCAGGCGTACGCCCTGCCCGTCCCGTTGTGCATCCAACTGCACCTGTGCCCCGGGCGGCGAGAACGCAACGGCGTTGTCGATCAGGTTGTGCAGCGCTTGTCGCAGCAGATAGCCATCGCCCTGCACGCGCAGATCAGGCGCCTGACCGATAAGCAGCTCGACACCTGCGGCCTGCGCGCGTACCTGCGCCGCCGCTGCGGCTTCCTGCAGGAGCACGGGCAAGGCGATCGGATCACGGGTCTGCAACCAGCCGTGCTGCTCGACCTCGGCCAGCGCCAACAGCTTGTCGATGGTTTCGGTCAGCCGCTCCTGCTGGTCGACGATGCTGCGTGCGAAATGCGCGCGGTCGG
Source organism: Stenotrophomonas sp. PA-6-5C (assembly GCF_021605635.1). Taxonomy (NCBI): domain Bacteria; kingdom Pseudomonadati; phylum Pseudomonadota; class Gammaproteobacteria; order Lysobacterales; family Lysobacteraceae; genus Stenotrophomonas; species Stenotrophomonas sp. PA-6-5C. The sequence goes on along the minus strand of NZ_WKEE01000027.1, from coordinate 3,286 downwards.
CGTCGGCCATCGGCTCCTGCAGCAGTTCGGCCGCACCGCGGATCGCCGCCAATGGGCTTTTCATCTCGTGGGTCAGCGATTGCACGTACTGCTCGACGTACGCCTTGCCTTCCAGCTTGCGCCGCATCGTCTCCAGTGCCTGGCCAAGCTCGCCGATCTCATCGTTGCGGCGCTTCGGCGGTGGCACCGGTTCGCCGGCGCTGACCGCCCGCGCGTAGCGGCTGAGCTGGCCCAGGCCGTTGGTCAGCCACATCGTCACCAGCACGCCCACCAGCGCCGACAGGCCGATCAGCCACGCACCGCGCTCGATGATGGCGCGCTGGCTGGCGGCAATGAACGGATCGATGCTGCGGTTGGGCTGGGCCAGACTGAGCACGCCGATCAGGGTGCTGCCATCGGCCGGGTCGTACACCGGCGCGGCCACGTGCATCACCGTGTTGCTGTCATCGCCCGGCGTTTCCGGGCTGGAGCGCGCGCCGTACTCGCCGCGCAGGGTGCGATAGACATCGTTCCAGCGCGAATTGTCGCGGCCCACATCGCGGCCCAGCGAATCGTAGATCACGATGCCTTTGGCGTCGGTGATCGTCACCCGGTAGTCCAGTGCACGCTTGGGGAAGCGCCAGACCATCGCCTTCAGGTCGCGCTGCCGGGCCTTGGCCAGGTTGCGGGTGAAACTGCCATTGCGGATGGTGCCTGCCTTGACGTCGGCGGCGGCCATCTCGGCCAGCACGTTGGCTGCATCCACCAGGGTCGATTCCATTGCCTGGCGCACACCCGGCTTCACTTCGTTGACGAACACGCGCATCACGAAGAACGCGGCGATGCCCACGATCAGGAAGAAGCCCAGGAACAGTTTCAGGACCAGACGCACGCGTCAGACCTCCAGGGCGTAGCCGAGGCCGCGATGGGTGCGGATCGGTTCACCGCTGGCACCGGCCGCACGCAGCTTGGCGCGCAACGTCTTGACGTGGGTGTCGACGGTGCGGTCAGCGCTGTCGGCGGCGCTGTCCCAGCCACGGTCCATCAACTGGGCACGGCTGAGGATCGCGCCGGGGCGCTGCAGCAGCGCTTCCAGCAACGCATATTCATAGCGGGTCAGGTCCAGCGCGTGGCCCTGGAAGCGGATGCGGCGGCCATCGCGATCAATGGCGAAGGCGCCGTGCTCCTGCCAACCGGTCTCGGCGCCCGGGGCGGCCGGAGCGGGCGTGGCGCGCCGCAGGCGGGCGCGCACCCGCGCCACCAGCTCGCGCGGCGAGAACGGCTTGGCCATGTAGTCGTCGGCCCCCAGTTCCAGGCCCAGCACGCGGTCGAGTTCGTCGTTGCGCGCGGTCAGGAAGATCACCGGCACCTGCGCCACCGGCCCCGGCAGGGCCCGCAGCCGGCGGCAGACCTCGAAACCACTGAGGTCCGGCAGGCCCACATCCAGCACCACCAGGTCGATATCGCCGGCCTGCAGCTGCTGCAGGGCCAGCCCGCCCAGCAGGCAATGGCTGGCCGCATAGCCTTCGCTACGCAGCGCATAGAGCACGGTTTCGGCGATGGCCGCTTCGTCTTCGACCACCAGGACATGGGTAACAGGCGCTGTCATGGCGCGCAGCATAGCCGCTGCGGCCCTTGCCCCGTACACTGCCGCCCATGAACTATCGCCACGCCTTCCACGCCGGCAACCACGCCGATGTCCTCAAGCACATCGTGCAGCTGGCCCTGATCGACAGCTTCAAGCGCAAGGACAGCCCGTTCTTTGTGCTCGACACCCACGGCGGTGCCGGCCGCTATCTGCTGGCCAGCGAAGAAAGCCGCAAGACCCTTGAGGTCGAATCCGGGGTCATGCGGCTGATGGCCCAGCCCAAGCTGCCGGAGGTGGTCGAGCGCTACCTGAAGGCAGTGCAGGCCGACAATCCGGTCGGTGCGATGATCGCCTACCCCGGCTCGCCGCTGCTCAGCGCGCAGGCCATGCGCCCGCAGGACCGCATGGCGGTGTGCGAGCTGCAGGAGGACGAAGCCGCGTCGCTGAAGACCCTGTTCGCCCATGACAGCCGCGTTGGCGTGCACCCCGGTGACGGCTACGCACTGCTGCGTTCGCTGCTGCCGCCCAAGGCCAACGGCGCCAAGATCGGCCGCGGCCTGGTCCTGATCGACCCGCCCTACGAGGCCCAGGACGCCGAGTACCAGGCCATCCTGGCCGCGCTGGCCGAGACTCTGGCGCGCTGGCCGCAGGCCACCTGTGCGGTCTGGTTCCCGATCAAGCAGCGTCGCACCATCCTGCATTTCCTGCGCAAGGCCGCCGCACTGCCGGTGAAGTCGGCCGTGACCATCGAGTTCCTGGTGCGCCCCGACGACTCGCCGCTGCGCCTCAACGGCAGTGGCATGCTGGTGCTCAATGCGCCCTGGCAGTTCGACCGCGTGGTCGGCCCGGCCCTGCCGGCCCTGCGCCAGCATCTGGGCGAACCCGGTGCCAGCACCCGCCTGGACTGGCTGAAGACGGCCGAATAAGGGCCTTCACGAGGCTGTACGACCGTGAGCCTTTCGTTCACGGAATGCAGCCCCGGTGATGACACAATCGATGGACCACCAAGGAATCACCCGGTATGGCCACTCGCAACCGCATGCCGCCCTGGCATGAGATCTTCAAGGCTCCCAGCGGCCACGAGCTGCTGATCCGCCCCATCCGCCCGGAAGATGGCGCGCCGCTGCAGGCCGCCTTCAGCCTGTTCGGGCCGGAAGAAATCCGCGACCGCTTCCTGCAGTCGGTGACCGAGCTGTCGCCGGAAACCACCCAGCGCCTGACCCACCCCAATCCGAAGACCGAGATCACCCTGGTCGCCGCCGAGTCGCTGCCGGCCGGTGAGGCCGTCGTCGGCGCGGTGGCCCGTGCCTCGATCATCCCTGGTACCCGTGAAGCCGAGTACGCGATCCTGATCAGCCGGTTCCTGATCGGCCAGGGCCTGGGCCGCCAGCTGATGCGCAAGCTGGTGAAATGGGGCCGCGGCAAGTACCTTGACCGCCTGTACGGCGATGTCGCCGCCGAGAACGAGCCGATGAAGCAGCTGGCCGCCTCGCTGGGCTTCAAGCCGGTACCCCATCCGAACGGGGCCGAAGGCCTGGTGCGGATGGTGCTGGAACTGGACAACTGAGGGTAACGCCGGGCCCTGCCCGGCGATGTTGATCCGACCGCTGCGCTCGCCGGGCATGGCCCGGCGCTACCCCGGTCACGTAACGATCATGGGCCCGGCGGGGGCTTCTGCTAAAATCCGCGGTTCATGTCGCGTACTCCCTACCCCGCCCC
>NZ_WKEE01000026.1:0-64060 GCF_021605635.1 Stenotrophomonas sp. PA-6-5C | reverse complement strand
ACCCCGGACAGATCGCGCGCGTGCCAGCCGCGAAGAGGATGCGGGGTAGGGCAGAAGCAGGAGCATCCACGCGTGGCGTGGATCTACCCGGAGCTGCTGCTGAGTCCGCCTTCAAGCGAGCCGAGCACCGCAGGTCCGGCGAGGGCGAAGAGGCGCGGGTGTCTGAGCGCAGCGAGTTCCGCGCCGTCCCTCGGCGGACCGAGGAGCGCAGGGCACCGGCGTGCGCAGCACGTCGGCTCGCGGCCGGCGGAGCGCTTCTTTTGGTTACTTTTCTTTTCGCGAAAAGAAAAGTGACGCCCGACCAAGCATCAGACGTAGACACCGCTGGCAGCGGAGCTTCGATCAACCCAGCATCTCCAGCCCCCGCACTTCGGTGATGCCCAGCCCCGGCACATCGCTGATGCTGATCTCCGATTCGTTGAAGCGCACGCCGCCGCTGACCGGATCGAACTGCCCCAGCGACGGGCCATCCAGGTCGACCTTGGTGATCACATCGCTCTTGGCCACCGCCAGGTGCACTGCCGCGGCGACGCTGATGCTCGACTCGATCATGCAGCCGATCATGCACGGCACGCCGTAGATGCCGGCGATGTCGGCGATGCGGATCGCATTGGACAGGCCGCCGGTCTTCATCAGCTTGATGTTGATGATGTCGGCGGCGCGCTGCTGGATCAGGTCCATCACCTGGCTGGGACTGAACACGCTCTCGTCGGCCATCACCGGGGTGTTGACCCGGTCGGTCACGTACTTCAGGCCACTGATGTCGGCGGCCTTGACCGGTTGCTCCAGCAGCTCCAGCACCACGCCGGCCTCTTCCAGCGTGCGCATCGCATGCACGGCCTGCTTGGCGGTCCAGCCCTGGTTGGCGTCCAGGCGCAGCAGTGCACGGCCCTCCACGGCGGCGTGGATCGCCTTGACCCGCTCGATGTCCACGCCGATGTCCTTGCCGACCTTGATCTTCAGCGACTCGAAGCCGCGTTCGATCGCCGACAGCGAATCGGCCACCATCTTGTCGATGTAGTCCACGCTGATGGTGATGTCGGTGGTGATCACCGGGTCGCCGCCACCCAGCATCTGGTACAGCGGTGCGCCATGCAGCTGCGCCCACAGATCGTAGAGCGCGATTTCCACCGCTGCCTTGGCGCTGGTGTTGCGCTCCATCGCGGTCTGCACCAGCGTGCACAGGCGGTTGAGGTTGACCACCTCCTGGCCGATCAGGCGCGGGGCGATGAAGTGGCGGATCGCTTCGATGATCGAGCCGTGCGTGTCACCGGTGATGACCGCGGTGGCCGGTGCCTCGCCGTAGCCGGTGTGGCCGGTATCGGTGCGGATCAGCACCACCACGTCTTCCACGGTCTCCACGGTGCGCAGCGCGGTCTTGAACGGTGTTTTCAGCGGCACGCGCAGCATGCCCAGTTCGATGGCGGTGATCTTCATTCAGGGATTCTTGGCACGCAGGCGTTGGATGTTGGTGATGCGGTCGATGTAGCGGACGCTGTCGCTGGCCATCATCGGCTCCAGCGGCGTGACCGATACGCCATTGAGATGGGCCTGCACACGCTTGCCGTCGGCGCCGAACCAGCTGCCGCCCGCAGTATCGTGGATCACCCAGGTGCGACCGTCGACGTGGCCGATGGCCATCATCACGTGGCCGGGGATGTAGACCAGATCGCCCACCTGCAGGTCGGTGACGGCGCGGTCGCGCACAGCCTTGCCGTCTTTGGCAGTGAACGGCAGGCGGTCCAGCGCGGGGCTGATCGCCTGTGCGCTGGTATTGCGCGGCAGCAGTACGCCGAAGCTGCGATAGATCTCCGACACGAATCCACTGCAGTCGCGGGTGTCGTAGTCGTGGCCCCAGCCGTAGCGCTCGCCGAGGAACTTGAACGATTGCTGCAGCAGCAGGCGCGGGGTCAGCGGCAGGTAGTCGGCGGCGGTGTCCTGCGAGCGCGGCAGCAGCGCCGGCACCAGGCGCAGGCGGCCATCGGCCTCGCGCACCGGCAGCTGCACCACCCACGAGGCGTGTGCCTGTTGCCCGTTCACCGGTTCGGCGGCGGGCCAGTCGGCCAACACCGGCAGGCGCACGCCCATGTCCAGCTGCAGGCGCGATACGCGCGGTTCTTCGGGTGTGTAGGCGGTGTGCGCAGTGGCAGCGGTGACGACGCGGTACGGCCCCTTCGCGCCGTAGCCGAGCACCGTGGCTCTGTCACCGCTGGCCACGGCATCGGCTTCGATCCACGCGCTGTAGCGCTCGCTGTGCACGAACAGCCAGCGGTCATCGGCACTGCGGTGGACGACGGCTACCTTGTCACCGGGGAACAGTGCGGACTCCTGGAAGCGGTCGATATCGGTGTCGCCGACGGTGCTGAAAACACGCTGGCGGGTCGGGAAGGTGCGCAGCGCGGCACGCTTCACCACCAGCCCGTACGACGGTGCGACCTGCGCAGGAACCGCATCGAGGCCGAGGTTGGCTTCAATTGCGGTGCGCAGGCCCGGGGCGATGGCCTGGCCCTTCTCGTCATACAGCGCTCGCTTGGGCCAGCTCGAAAGCGCACCGATGCTGTCGCGCACCTGCGTGGCGCTGAGCTGTGCGGGCAGCGTGGCGATGTCCTGGATGTGGTTGTCCTGGGCGCGCATCCGCGCGTTCTGCGCATTGATCTGCGCGCGGTCCAGGATCGGTGCGTCGGCGTTGTCCAGGCGTGCGGCCCAGTAATCCGGGGTGAGGTAGGCCTCATGCAGGCCGATCACGTAGGGAAGCGGTGCGCCGGGGTCGGGTGCAGGCGTGGCCGCCTGGGTAAAGGCCGGTACAGCCAGCAGGCCCAGCGCCAGCGCCAGGGTCAACCTGCGCGGCCAGTGCCGACGCGGTTCGCGGGAAGCCAGGATCATGCGCTGCACACCCTCCTCGAAAGCCTGTTGGAATATTTATTCCTTTCGGCCGCGAAAGCAAGAATAAATTATTGACCGGTCCCCCGGCCCGTGTTACACAGCCGTTACCACCCGCGCTTGGGAAGTGTCGCTGTGGATCCTGCCGTTCGCAAACCGTCTCTGCCTGCCGCTGCCGGCCTTGGTGCCGCGCTGCTGCTGTGGGCGTGGGCGGCACCGGCCGCGGATCAGCGCAGTGCCGTCGATCGTGAGCAGGAAACGCGGTTGATCGATCTGGTCGACAGCGGTCGCTTCAGGGATGTCGATGCGACGTTCGCCGCAGACGGCGTGCCCGCACCCGCCGACTTCCAGTACGAGCGCATGCGCCGCATCAAGATGGATTTCAGTCTCGACGAAGCCGCTGCCAAGGCAGCGATACGCCGCTGGATTCCCGACCTGACCGACGAAGAGTTCGCACACTGGGACCAGCAGGGACTGATCGAGCACTACGATATCGACGGCACACGCTGGTACTTCAAGCGCGCGCCCTCCAACCTGTTCCTGCTCAGCGACGAGGCGCGTGCGCGTCGTCGGGCAGATGCACCGATGCCACCGCCCGGCCCGAATGAAGTGCTCAATGCACATCACGCGCGGGTGGTCGCCGCCACCGAACAGAGCGGCAACGCATCCGTGCTGCCACAGCGCATCGAATTCACCCAGTCGTTGACGGTCAAGGCCGACACCGTACCGGCTGGCGAAACCATTCGTGCATGGATTCCTTACCCGCGCGAGATTCCCGGCCAGCAGGAGCGCGTGCAGTGGATTGCCAGTTCGCCGGGCAAGGCGCGCATCGCCCCGGCCAGCACGCAGCAGCGCACCGCCTATCTGGAAGCCGAGGCCGTGGCTGGCCAGCCGACGCACTTTGAAGTCCGCTATGCGGTGACGATCTTCGCGCGCCACACGGCAATCGATGCGACGAAGGTGCAGGCCACGCCGAATGATCCCGCATTGAAGCCCTATCTGGCCGAGCAGCTGCCGCACGTGCGCTTCACCCCGGCGTTGAAGCTGTTCTCCGACCAGGTGCTGCAGGGCGAGACACGCCCGTATGAAGTGGTACGCAAGCTGTTCGCTGCGGTTGATCGCATTCCCTGGGCTGGTGCACGCGAGTACTCGACGATCAGCAACATCAGTGATTACGCGCTGCGCGCCGGTCACGCCGATTGCGGGCAGCAGACCCTGCTGCTGATCGCCCTGCTGCGCATGAACGGCATTCCCGCGCGCTGGCAGTCGGGCATGGTGTTTTCCGACGATGGCAGCGGCTACAACAACCTGCACGACTGGGGCCAGGTCTACCTGGCGCCGTATGGCTGGCTGCCTATGGATGTGACCACCGGTGCCCTGGCCAGCGACGCGCCCGCGCTGCGTGATTTCTACCTGGGTGGCCTCGATGGCTACCGCATCGCGTTCAACGACGATTTCGGCCAGGCCTTCGTGCCGGCCAAACAGCACTACCGCTCGGAAACGGTCGACTCGCAGCGCGGCGAGGCCGAGTGGGCAGGCGGCAACCTGTACTTCGACCAATGGAGCTACGACTTCCAGTGGCGGGTACTGCCAGCCGGGCAACGCTAGCGCGATACACCACCCACACCACCATTCAATTCTTGCAGGAGAGAGCAGGGGATGAAGGCTTACAACATCAAGCGGGCGGCCTTGTGCGTCGCCCTCGGTACGTGCCTGGGCATCATGCTGCCCACCACGGCCATGGCCCAGAATGTGTCGGGCGCCGTCGCCGGTCGCGCGACCGCGGGCGACCAGATCACCGTCGTCAATGCCGGCACCGGTCTGACCCGGACGGTCACCGTCGGTGCCGATGGCAGCTACCGCCTCGGCCAGCTGCCGGTGGGTGACTACCGGCTGCAGCTCAGCCGCGATGGGCAGACGCTGGGCGAACAGGTGGCGGTCAGCGTCGCTGTCGGTGGTACCACCACAGTCAACCTGGCCAGTGGTGGCGGCGTCACCAACCTCGATGCGCTGCAGGTGGTCGGTACCCGCGTGATCAACCGGGTGGACGTCTATTCCACCGAGACCTCGTTCAACATCAACCGGCAGGAGATTTCACGGCTGCCGGTGGCACAGGATCTGTCCGCTGTCGCGCTGATGGCACCGGGCGTGGTCGGCGGCAACTCCTCGTTCGGCGGCCTGTCCTTCGCCGGTTCCTCGGTGGCCGAGAACGCAGTCTTCATCAACGGCCTGAACGTCACCGACATGTACACGCGTCGCGGCTTCAGCACGGCCCCGTTCGCCTTCTTCAATGAATTCCAGGTCAAGACCGGTGGCTACTCGGTCGAGTTTGGCCGTTCCACCGGCGGCGTGATCAATGCGGTCACCCGCTCAGGCAGCAACGAGTTCAAGGGCGGCGTAGAAGTCACTGCCGAGCCCAGCGCGGGGCGCTCCAGCGGCGGCGACCATTTCCATCGCGACGGTACGCCGCATTCCTACGGCAGCCGCGACAACAACTCGTTCCTGAAAACCAACGTCTGGGGCTCTGGGCCGATCATCAAGGACAAGCTGTTCCTGTTCGCCATGTACGAGGACCGCAACGACCGCGGCCACAACACCTCGTCCGATGGCAGCACCTGGTTCAAGAACAAGTCCGGCAATGGGTTCTGGGGCACCAAGCTGGACTGGAACATCAATGACAACCACAGCCTGGCGCTGCTGGCGTTCTCCGATGAGGGCGATGTCACCAACGCGTCCTATGCTTACGACTGGGATGACAACCGCCTCGGCGACTGGGGCGGTGACTCGATCACCGAGACTGGCGGCAAGAACTGGTCAGCCACCTACACCGGCCACTTCGGACAGAACTTCACCGCCCGCGCGATGGTCGGCCAGAACAACCAGCGTGCGTTCACCAACTCGTCGCTGGACCAGGCCTGCAGCCCGGTGTTCACCGACAGCACCTATGGCACCCGTCTGCCCAAGCTGCAGGGCCTGCGCGCCGGCTGCCATCCGACCGGCACGGCTGTGGCCGAACGTGATGACACGCGCGACGTGGCGCGCCTGGACTTCGAATGGCAGCTGGGGGATCACCTGCTGCGCTTCGGCGTCGACCGCGAGCTGATGACCACCGACCAGACCACCCGTTATCCCGGGCCGACCGCCTTGAGCTACACCGCGTACGTGGCGCGTCCCGGGGATGAAGTGTGGGATGGCGCCAATGCCTACGTGCCGGCCGGTGTTACCGAGATGCTGCGTGCGCGCAACCGGCAATCCGGCGGCAAGTTCGAGACCGAAGCCAATGCCTTCTATCTGGAAGACATCTGGAACATCACCCCCAACCTGATGCTGAACCTGGGCGTGCGCTGGGACCGCTTCGAAAACCGCACCGCCGCCGGCAAGGCGTTCATCAAGATGGACGATCTGATCGCGCCGCGCGTGGGCTTCTCGTGGGACATGAAGGGCGATGGCAGCACCAAGCTGTTCGGCAACGCGGGCCGTTACTACCTGCCGGTGACCAACAACATCAACGTCAACTTCGCCGGCGGCCTGACCGACGAGTACAGCTACTACGTGCTTGAGGGCTGGGAACGGAAAACTTCGCCCACCGGTTCGGCGTACATGGCGCCGGTCATCGGCCAGCAGATCGGGCCGACCGACACGCGCATGAACACCGGTGGTGCCGACCTGCGGCAGAGCGTGGACAAGGATCTGAAGGCGGTCTACCAGGACGAGTACATCCTCGGCTTCCAGAACATGATCAACCAGGCCTGGTCGTGGGGCGTCAATGCCACCTACCGGCGCATGACCCGCGCACTGGATGACATCCGCATCAATTACACCCCCTGCGGACCGACGCCGAGCACGTTGTGGCCGATCGCAAACCCGGGCGAGAGCCTGACCATCTGGGGCGACAAGAGCATCGGTTGCGCCAACGAAGGCTGGATCACCATCGATACCGCCAACAGCGGCTATCGCAAGGGTGGCAGCGGCGAGGTGATCGGTTATTCCAAGCCGAAGCGTACCTACAAGGCGCTGGAGTTCCAGATCGACCGCGCGTGGGACGAGAAGTGGATGCTCAACGCGTCCTACCTGTGGTCCAAGAGCGAGGGCAATTTCGAAGGGCCGGTGAACTCCGATACCAACTACGGCGACACCGGCATGGTCCAGTTCTGGGATCACCCGGCCACCAACGAACGTTACGGCGTGCTGTTCAACGACTTCCGTCACCAGTTCAAGCTGCGTGCTGCGTATGCACTGAACAAGCAGTGGTCGTTCGGCACCACGTTGCAGGTGCAGTCCGGCGGCCCGATCACCGCCTATGGCGTGATGTGGCCGAACGATTCGATCGCCGGTGGCAGCACGTCCAGTGAAGGTAGTGGTGGTGGCACCGGCTGGCTGTGCGTGGCCAACTGTTCCGGCCCGTATGACAAGCGCCAGTTCGAATACAGCCCGCGTGGTGCCTTCGGTCGCCTGCCGTGGACCTGGACCATGGGGGCGAACGTGATCTGGCGCCTGCCGGTGGAGGGCATCGACCTGAGTGCCCGACTGTCGGTGTACAACATCTTCAACAACCAGAAGACCATCAACGTGCACCAGCGTTACGAAGCGCAGCCTGGCCAGTACCGCGAGAACACCTTCGCCACCGGTACCCGTTGGCAGGCCCCGCGCTACACCCAGCTGGTGGTGACCTGGAACTTCTGATCGACGAGGATGCGCAGTGCCGGGTGTTGCCCGGCGCTGCCGATGGAGACCGGCCGTGTATCGCCTGCTGACCTTCGCCGTGCTGCTTGCCGCCACCGCCCCTGCAGGGGCGGTGGATACGGCACGCCTGGATGCCGACATCGCTTTCGTGGACCAGCATGAGCACCTGCCGGGGCTGGCGATGGCGGTGGTCGAGGATGGCCAGGTGGTCTATCGCCACACCGAAGGAGTGCGCGGTGACGGCGGCCGCATCGACGAGGACACGCTGTTCAAAATCGCCTCCAACAGCAAGGCGATGACCGCCGCGCTGCTGGCCACGCTGGTGGAGCAGGGCAAGCTGCGCTGGGACGATCCGGTGCAGCGCCATCTGCCGGCGTTCCGCATGCACGACCCGTGGGTGGGCAAACACCTGCAGGTACGCGATCTGCTGATCCACAACAGCGGCCTCGGACTCGGTGCCGGCGACCTGATGCTGTGGCCCGAACCCAACACCTTCACCCGCGCCGATGTCATCGCCGGGCTGGCACACCTGAAGCCGGTCACCAGCTTCCGCAGCGGTTACGCCTACGACAACCTGATGTACGTCGTTGCCGGTGAGGTTGCTGCCGCCGCTGGTGGCAAGCCGTATGACCAGCTGATGCGCGAGCGGGTATTTGAACCGCTGGGCATGACCCGTTGCCAGGTGGGGGCGTGGTCGGTGAAGCAGGTCGGCAATGTCGCCCAACCGCATGTGCGGCGCGATGGCCGCAACGTGGTGGTCGGTGGTGATGGAACACTCAGCCCCGACCTGACGTCGATGGCGGCTGGTGGCATCCGTTGTTCGCTGCGTGACATGACGCGCTGGATGCAGGTGCTGCTGGAACCGTCGCTGGCGCCGGGGTGGTTGGGCGCCGAGCAACGCCGCATGCTGTGGACACTGCACATGCCGATGCCGTTGGGCGAACGCCAACGCGACTGGGACAACGCCCGTTTCTACGGTTATGGGCTGGGCTGGCGGGTGTCGGACATGGACGGGCAGTTGAAGGTCGCGCACACCGGTACGCTGTCGGGCATGTATTCCTCGCTGGCGCTGCTGCCGGATCGCAAGTTCGGTGTGGTGATGCTGATCAACGGCGAGGCCGAAGACGCGCGTACCGCGCTGATGCAGTCGACGCTGAAACGGTTCACCGCGCCGGAAGACGCGCAACATGTGGGGTACTACCTGGCCGAGCTGGCCGCCGAACGGGCCGTGCGCGCCGCCACGGGGAGTCGTGCGCCCTCCACCAAGGGCGCACAACCGGCCGCCGTCACTGATCTTCAGTACTGGCAGGGACGCTACCGCGATCCCTGGCTGGGCCCCGCCTCGCTGTGTCCCACCGCGAACGGCCTGCGCTTCAGCGTGGACAAGTCGCCCACGCTGCAGGCAACGGTGCAGCAGTTGCAGGGGCGCTGGCTTCTGCAGTGGGATACGCTGGAGCCCTCGGCGCAGGCGTGGCTGAATCCCGGCGCAGACACGCCGACGCTGGAGCTGCGCGCCATCGATCCGGAGATCGACTTCAGCTATGACTTCCAGGACCTGCATTTCACTCGTACTGGCGATTGCCCTGGCACCGGCGGCCCACGCCGCTGAGCCGCCACGCATTTCGCCCGCCACCGACGCCACTGCGGCGGGGCTGGTGGAGATCCGCACGTTGTCACCGCGCATCGAGATGGACATCCGCTATGCCGGTGCCAACAACTTCACTGCTGCGCCCGTGCCCGGTTATGAGGCGCCTGCATGCTATCTGCTGGCGCCGGCGGCAAAGGCGCTCGCCGATGTAGAGGCTGACCTGCGCGCGCAGGGTTTCGCGCTGCGCCTCTACGATTGCTACCGCCCGGTGCGCGCGGTGCAGGCGTTCATGGCCTGGGTGAGTGATCCGCAGGAACAGTCGCGCAAGGCGTTGCAGTATCCCGATCTGGACAAGCCGCAGCTGCTGAGCGACGGCTACATCGCCGAGCGTTCCGGCCACAGCCGCGGTGCCACCGTGGATCTTGGCCTGCTGGATTGCCGCAGCGGGCGCTGTACGCCGATGGACATGGGCACCGACTTCGATTTCTTCGGCCCACGCGCGCATACGCAGACGCCGGGCTTGAGTGATGCACAGAACGCCAACCGCCAGCAGCTGGTGCAGGCGATGGCACGGCGTGGTTTCGCCAACTATGCGCAGGAGTGGTGGCACTACACGCTGCAGCCCGAGCCGGATGCCGGTACCGCCTACGACGTGCCAGTGCGGTAGGGGTTGTCGGCAGGGCTGCGCCCTGCACCCGCCGAGGCCACTGCGCGAGCAACAGCAACAGCAACAGCAACAGCAGAAGCTGGCATTCTGTGGGATGGCGGGGTGGGTCCGGTTGCGGGGGACGCCGTAAACCCGTCCATGGGGGCTTGGGCGCGCCATCCATGGCGCTTACACCCCCGCAACCGGACCCACCCCGCCTTCGACAGATTTCCGCAATCTGGGATGGCATGACCTGCTCTTGGCCTGCTCTTGGTGGGTGTCGACCTTGGTCGACACGTAGATCCACGCCATGCGTGGATGCTCTTCGTTCAATTGTCGAAATATTCAATTTCGATGAAGTCATCCACGCATGGCGTGGATCTACCCGATCGCGGGAATCTGTCAGAGGTGGGGCGGTGTCGGATTGCGGGGTGTCAGCCGCATGGATGCGGCTGCCAAGCCCCCAGGGATGGGTTTACGGCGTCCCCGCAATCCGACACCACCCCGCCATCCCACGGAATGCCCGCTGTTGCCGTTGCTTCCGCATCTGCGGGTGCAGGGCTGCAAGCCCTGCCGATACCCTTACACTGGCCGCCTTCTCCTGCGTCCCCGCCCGATGAACCTTCCCCTGCATTTCGGCCTGCTTGGTACGCTTGAAGCGGGCCTCATCGCCCTGCTGGTCGGCCTGCTGGTGTATTTCCTGTGGCACCACCTGTGCCGGCTGCTGCACTGGACCGTCGGCCATGCGATCGGCTGGTCGTGCGTGATCGCGGTGATCATCTCTGCAGGCATCGACGCCTGGAAGCTGTTCTACATGGGCATCGTGCGGCTGGAGTCGCCGCTGTATGCGCGTCTGTTCCTGTCCACCATCCACGATCCGAACGAACTGGGCAGCCGCGTGGTGCTGGAAATCGCCGGTGCGCTCTCCGGTGTTGCATTGGGATGGGTGTTGTTCAGTTCGCGGTCATCGGAAAAAACCGTCGACTGACGCAGGTTTTTCGTTCGCTGCCGGTTAAATCCGGTAGCGCTGAATGCTCGTCTTACTCCCTGCTCACTTCGCACTAACCACCGCGCTAAAGCATGCGTCTGGGTGAGTGGTTAACCATGCGTGTTGGCGGCGATCGCCGCGCAAAATCGATTCAGAAACGCGGTGGCAGGGTAGGTGCCGTGCGGAGACAACGACCGCGCACTACCACCCTTCAGGAGACACCCCAGATGACTATTCGCAACCGCAAGCCCCTGATCGCCCTGATCGTCGCCGCCGGCAGCGTGTTGGCCATCCCGGCGATGGCGCAGACGGCAAAGCAGCAGGCCGCGCATGCACAGAACGAAGCGGCGCAGGCCCAGCAGTCAGCGGCACAGGCTGGCCAGGCGGCCGACCAGGCAACCGATGCGGCCGCGGCAGCCTCGGCGCAGGCCAACGGCGGTGGCCAGACCTGGGCCAGCATCGATACCGATGGCAACGGCACCATCAGCAAGAGCGAAGCGCAGGTGAATGCGGGCCTTGCCCAGGTGTTCGACCAGGCTGATGCCAACAAGGACGGCCAGTTGAGCGCCGACGAGTACAAGGCCTATGTGGCCGCCCAGCAGGCCGGTGCCGGCGCGGGTGGTACGGCCGCAGGCCAGGGCCGCTGATCCACGGTTGAATTCGGGACAACCGGTGCATGGGCAACCCGGGTGGCTTCGGCCACCCGGGTTTTTTTCGTCATCTCCGCGCCTGTATCCTAGGGCGATGAACACCTCCACGCCTGCGCCTTCGCGCGCCATCGGCCTGGTCGGTTTTGACGGTGACGACACGCTGTGGAAGAGCGAGGACTACTACCGCCAGGCCGAGCAGGATTACCTGGACCTGCTGTCGCGCTACATCGACGTCCATGACACCCAGACCGCCCGCCACCTGCTGGAAGTGCAGCAGCGCCACCTCGGCGTGTTCGGATACGGGGTGAAGAGCATGACGCTGTCGATGATCGAAGCGGCCATCGAGATCACCTCGCAGCGCATCGAGGCCAAGGACATCCAGCGCATCCTCGACATCGGCCACGACACCCTGCGCCATCCGGTTGAACTGATCGACGGCGTACGCGAGTCGGTGGCGGCCATCGCCGCGCAGTACCCGGTGGTGCTGATCACCAAGGGCGACCTGTTCCACCAGGAAGCCAAGATCAAGGTGGCGGCGCTGTCCGACCTGTTCCCGCGCATCGAGATCGTGTCCGAGAAGGACCCGGAAACCTATGCACGCGTACTGGCCGAATTCGACCTGCCGATGCAGCAGTTCGTGATGGTCGGCAACTCGCTGCGCTCGGATATCGAACCGGTGATCACCCTCGGCGGCTGGGGCATCCATACCCCGTACGCGGTGACCTGGGCGCACGAGACCCAGCACGGCGTGGCCGACGACGAACCGCGCATGGTCAACGCCGATACCGCCTGGGACTGGCCGGCCGCGCTGGCGACGATCGAGGCCAAGGCCGCTGCCGCGGCCTGACACGGCGCGGCGGCTGCGGCAGAATCGGGTCATGAAACTGCCACTGCGCGCGCTTCTGTTGTCCCTGCTGCTGGCGCCGGCCATCGTGCTGGCCCAGCAGACCGCCGAACGTTCGGCGACCTACGAGGTGGACACCGGCGACGCTTGGGTCGACACCCAGCTGGCCGACATCAACCACTACGCCGAGCGCTACCCCGATGCCTTCCTCGACGAGGTATCACGCTACGCTGGTGTGCCGCGCGGCTACATCGCCGCGCTGGCCACCACCCACCAGTGGCAGGCCGGCGACATCTACTTCGCCTGCTTCTGGGCCAAGGCCAGCGGCCAGACCTGCCGCGACAGTGTGCGCGCCTTCAGCCAGGACCCCGAGGGCGGCTGGGAGGCGGCGGTGAAGCGGATGCCGGCCAAGCCGCAGAACCTGCACTACCGCGCCGTGCGCCACGCCATCGTGGCCAGTTACGAGCACTGGGACCGGCCGATCACCCTCGATGCCACGCTGAAGCGCCAGCTGGGCCGGTAGCGCCGGGCCACGCCCGGCGAGCGCGCAGCGCGGCCCTGGGGTCCGCCGGGCATGGCCCGGCGCTACCGATGTTCTTCATGCTGCTATGCGTATCGCCGCCGCCGCGCACTCCGGCGACAATACGGGTTCTCGCCGTTCCCCGTTCCCGTAATCGAGTGACTGATGAGCGCTTCTTTCGTTTCGCCTGATGTGATCCGCCGCCTGTTCGCCCAGGCCATGTCCCGCATGTACCGCACCGAAGTGCCGCTGTACGGCACGCTGGTGGAACTGGTGGAGCGGATCAACACCGAGGTCCTGGCGCAGGACCCGGCGCTGGCCGCGCAGCTGCTGCGCAACGACGAGCGCGCCCGCCTGGACGAAGAACGCCATGGCGCGATCCGCGTCGGCACCCCGCAGGAACTGGCGACCCTGCGCCGCCTGTTCGCGGTGATGGGCATGTACCCGGTGGGCTACTACGATCTGTCGGTGGCCGGCGTGCCGGTGCATTCCACGGCCTTCCGCCCGCTGACCGCCGCTGCGCTGGCATTGAACCCGTTCCGCGTGTTCACCTCGCTGCTGCGCCTGGAGCTGATCGAAGACGAGGTGCTGCGTGCGCAGTCGGCCGAGATCCTCGCCCGCCGCCGCATCTTCACCGACGACGCGCTGGCGCTGATCGACCAGGCCGAACGCGAGGGTGGCCTGACCCAGGCCGATGCCGAACGCTTCGTCGAACAGGCGCTGGAGACCTTCCGTTGGCATGGCGACGCCACCGTGGATCTGCCGACCTACCACGCCCTGCACAAGGCGCACCGGCTGGTGGCCGACGTGGTCAGCTTCCGTGGCCCGCACATCAATCACCTGACCCCGCGCACGCTGGACATCGACGCTGCACAGTCGGCGATGATCGAGCACGGCATGGCCGCCAAGGCGGTGATCGAGGGCCCGCCGCGTCGCGCCTGCCCGATCCTGCTGCGGCAGACCAGCTTCAAGGCATTGGAAGAGGCCGTGCACTTCCCGGACAACGAGGGCGGCGACGCCGGCACCCATACCGCGCGCTTCGGTGAGATCGAGCAGCGCGGCCTGGCACTGACCGCCAAGGGCCGCGCGCTGTACGACCAGCTGCTGACGCAGGCGCGCGATGCCGGCGGCGCGGGCAGCACCGGCGGCGACTACGGCCAGCGCCTGCAGGCGGTGTTTGCCAGCTTCCCGGATGACCATGACACCCTGCGCCAGGAAGGCCTGGGCTACTACCGCTACCAGCTGACCGACGCGGGCCGCGCCGCGCCGGAACGCGTGGCTGACCTGCCGGCCGAAGTGCTGGTTGCAGCGGGCCTGGCCACGGCCGATCCGATCGTCTACGAGGATTTCCTGCCGGTCAGCGCCGCGGGCATCTTCCAGTCGAACCTGGGTGGTGGCGAGCAGCGCGCGTACGCCGCACATGCCAATCGCGAAGCCTTCGAACAGGCGCTGGGCGCGGCGGTGAACGATGAGTTCGAGATCTACGAGCGTATCCAGGCCGAATCGCTGGCGGCGCTGCGCGGATAAGCCGCGTGCCGCGGAGCCGAGCATGGGCTCGGCTCTACAGGGATGTTGCGGTGCTGCCATTTGTAGAGCCGAGCCATGCTCGGCTCCACAGAAGCGGGCGTCAGCCCTTCATCGTGCCCGTATCCAGCCAGCGCTGGTGCCACGACAGCGCCTCCGGCAGCAGGTGCGGGGTGTGCTTGCCGTAGCTCTCGCGGCTGGCGCGGTCGAAGTAGTCCTGCAGCTGCGCGCGGAAATCCGGGTGCGCGCAGTTGTCGATCAGCACCTGCGCGCGCTTGCGCGGGGTCAGGCCACGCAGATCGGCCAGGCCCTGTTCGGTCACGATCACCGACACGTCGTGCTCGGTGTGGTCGACGTGGCTGGCCATCGGCACGATCGCCGAAATGGTGCCGTTCTTCGCCGTGGACGGGCTCAGGAACGCGGACAGGAAACCATTGCGCGCGAAGTCGCCCGAACCGCCGATGCCGTTCATGATCCGCGTGCCCATCACGTGCGTCGAATTGACGTTGCCGTAGAGGTCCACTTCGATCATGCCATTCATGCCGATGCAGCCGAGGCGGCGCACCAGTTCCGGATGGTTGGAGATTTCCTGCGTGCGCATGATGATGCGCTCGCGGTAGAAATCGATGTTCTCCTTGAACGTCTCGTTGGCCTGCGGGCTCAGTGCGAAGCCGGTGCACGAGGCATAGCTCAGCACGCCGTCGCGCAGCAGGTCGAGCATGCCGTCCTGGATCACTTCGGTGAACGCGGCCAGGTCGCGGAAACCGCTCTTGGCCAGGCCGGCCAGCACCGCGTTGGGGATGTTGCCCACGCCCGACTGCAGCGGCAGCAGGTTGGCCGGCAGGCGGCCGCGCTTCACTTCGTGCTTGAGGAACTCGATCAGGTGCGAAGCGATCTGCTCGCTGGTCGCATCGATCGGGCTGAACGGGCTGTTGCGGTCCGGGCCGTTGGTGCGCACCACCGCCACGATCTTGTCCGGGTCGCAGCGCAGCGCGGTCTCGCCGATGCGGTCGTTGGCATTGACCAGCGGAATCGGCTTGCGGTGCGGCGGCAGCGCGGTGCCATAGTAGATGTCATGCATGCCGTCGACGCCGGCCGGCTGCCACTCGTTGACCTCGATGATCACTTTCTTGGCCAGGTCCAGCCAGGTCTTGTTGTTACCCAGCGAGGTGGACGGCACCAGCGAACCATCTTCGCGGATGGCCGAGACCTCGACCACGGCGGTGTCGATCTCGCCGTAGAAGCCGAACCAGACGTGCTGGGCAACGTGGCTGAGGTGGATGTCGATGTAATCCAGCTTGCCCTCGTTGATGCGGTTGCGCGCATCCGGGTCGCTCTGGAACGGCATGCGCATGGCGATGCCATCGGCCTTGGCCAGCGCGCCATCCAGTTCCGGCGCAGTGGAGGCACCGGTCATCAGGCTGATCTGGAAGGGCAGGCCCTGGGCGTGCACCGATTCGATGCGGCGGGCCAGTTCCACGGGAACGGCCTTGGGGTAACCGGAGCCGGTAAAGCCGCTCATGGCCACGGTTTCACCGGGCTGGATCAGCGCGGCTGCGGCCTCGGCGGAGACCACGCGGTCACGAAGACGCGCGTTGGCGATGCGATCAACAGTCATGACGACAGCGTTTCTGGGGGGAATCCCGATTATCGGCTATCCCCTGCCGTACGGGGCGTTCTACCTTCGTGGAATGGTGTTTCCGGCAACGCCTCTCCCATACCCGCCGGTTTTGTTTTGCAGTGCAGCGTGCAAAGTACTTTCGTACACCGCACGATGGCCCTGCATCCCGACGTGGGGGAGGGAGCAGAGCCCGCTGGCAGTTCGCTGCAAGCGGGCTTTTTTATTGCCTGCCGCCGAAGATGAATACGCGATCATGCATTCACGGTAGTGCCGGCCGCTGGCCGGCAACCCCAGCAACCTTCGGCAAGATCGCAGCAATAGGTCAGAGCCCTTCGCCGTTGGCAAAGGGATCCGACCCCGCGAGAATCAGGGTATGACCCTCGCCCCCGCCGAATTGCCCGCCACCCTGCAGCCCCTCGTCGACCGCGCGCTGACGCGCCTGACCCAGGCAGTGCCCGATCCCATCCCGGCCGAGCTGCAGCCGATGCTGGTGCAACTGGCGGTCAGCAGCGACTTCGCCATGGATACCCTGGTGCGCCAGCCCGGCCTGTTGACGCAACTGGCCGCGCCGGGCTGCCCGCCACTGCCTGCCCCGGTGCTCGACCCGCTGCAGCCCGGTGACTGGCCCGCGCAGCTGCGGCGTTGGCGCACGGCGATGTCGACCCGCTTGATCTGGCGCGACCTGGCCGGGCTGGACGACGTGCCACAGACCCTCGCCGGTGCCACCGCGCTGGCCGAGGACTGCCTGCGCTTGGCGCTGGACGCGCTGCAGCAGGAGTTCGCCCAGCGCCACGGGGTGATCCTCGATGACCACGGCCAAACGCAGCAGCTGGTGGTGTTCGGGCTGGGCAAGCTGGGTGGTGGCGAGCTCAACTTCAGTTCCGATGTCGATCTGGTCTATGCCTACGTGCAGGGCGGTGAATCCGACGGCCCGCGCGCGCTGGCGGCCGAGGAGTATTTCGCCCGGCTCGGCCAGCGCTTGGCCAAGTTGCTGGACGAAACCACCGTCGATGGCTTCAGCCATCGCGTCGACCTGCGCTTACGCCCGTTCGGTAGCGCCGGCCGCGTGGCGCTGTCATTCGCAGCAATGGATCAGTACTTCCAGCGCGAAGGCCGCGACTGGGAGCGCTATGCCTGGTTGAAGGCGCGCGCGGTGGCTGGCGATATCGCCGCTGGCGAGGCCTGGCTGCAGACCCTGCGCCCGTTCGTGTACCGCCGCTACCTGGACTTCACCGCGCTCGACGGCCTGCGCGAGATGAAGGCGGCAATCACCGCCGAAGTCGCGCGCCGCGAGATGCACGACGACATCAAGCGTGGCGCCGGCGGCATCCGCGAAATCGAATTTCTGTGCCAGGCACTGCAGCTCATTCGCGGCGGCCGCGAGCCGGCGCTGCGTGAGCGGCGGCTGCTGGTCGCGCTGGATGCGCTGGTCGCCGCCGGGCAGATCGCCAGCGATGATGGCGCAGCGTTGCGCGAGGCCTACCTGTTCCTGCGCCGGCTGGAAAATCGCCTGCAGATGCTGCGCGATGCACAGACCCATGTGCTGCCGTCCGATATGCTGGATCGCGAACGCATTGCCATCGGCCTCGGCTATGCCGATTGGGATGTGCTGCGCGCTGCATTGACCGTGCAGCAGCAGCGCGTCAGTACCGAGTTCGCCGCATTGCTGGCCCCGCGCAAGGGCCAGGCCGCGCCGGATGCGCTGGCCAACTACTGGCGTAGTCTGCCCGAGGGCAGCAACGCACCGCTGCTGGCCGAAGCCGGTTTCCTCGACGCCAATGGCGCCGACCAGTCATTGCGTGATTTCGCCCAGGGCACGGGCGTGAAGTCGCTTTCCGATGCGGCGCGTGCGCGGCTGGACCGCGTACTGCCGGCACTGCTGCACGCCGCCACCCGGTCACCGCAGCCCGATGCCGCACTCAAGCGCGTGCTCGGCCTGCTGCAGGCAGTGCTGCGTCGTACCAGCTATCTGGCACTGCTCGACGAACAGCCCAGCGCGCTTGCGCGCCTGGTCGACGTGCTCGCACGCAGTGCATTGCTGGCCGAACGCCTGGCCGCGTATCCGCTGCTGCTGGACGAACTGCTGGACGTGCGCGTGTCCGGGCCGATGCCCGACGCGGCCGGCATGCTGGCCGAATGCCAGCAGGTGCTGACGGTGGAAGATCCCGAATCGGCGCTGCGCTGGCTCAATGAAACGCGCCTGGCGCTGAGCTTCCGCATGGCCATGGCCACGCTGGACGGACGTCAGGGCGCGGTCGACAGCACCCGGCAACTGGCCGAACTGGCGCAGGCGGTGGTGGTCACCGTGCTGGCGATGGCCGAGGCCGATATGCACGCCGCGCACGGCGCTATCGCCGGCGGCCGCTTCGCGATCATCGGCTACGGCAGCCTGGGCGGCCTGGAGCTGGGTTTCGGCTCGGATCTGGACCTGGTGTTCCTGCACGATCACCCGGCGGGTGTGGAAGCGAGTGATGGCGCGCGCCCGCTGGAGCCGGGGCGTTGGTATGCGCGCCTGGCCCAGAAGGTGATGGCGCTGCTGGCTGCGGTCACCGCCGCCGGCCGCCTGTACGACATCGACGTGCGCCTGCGCCCGGATGGTGGCAAGGGCTCGCTGGTGTCTTCGCTGGCCAGCTACACCGAGTACCAGCGCGAGCGCGCATGGACCTGGGAACACCAGGCGCTGGTACGCGCACGCGGCGTGGCCGGCGATGCCAGCCTGTTGCAGGATTTCGAACAGGTACGTGCGCAGACGCTGGGCCGCGAACGTGATCGCGCGACGCTGTACGCCGATGTGCTGAAGATGCGCGGGCGCATGCGCACCGAACTGGACCGCAGCGATGCCGCACGGCTCGACCTGAAGCAGGGCGCAGGCGGCGTGGTCGACCTGGAATTCCTGCTGCAGACCGGCGTGCTGGCATGCAGTGCGCAGACACCTGCGTTGTTGCAGCCGCGGGCCACGCCAGCGTTGATCGACGCGTTGGCAGCGGCGGAGTTCCTGCCCGAAGCCACCGCCCAAGCGCTGCATGGCGCGCATGCGACGCTGCTGGAAGTAGGGCTGGCCTGCACGCTGGATCGCAGGCCACGGTTGGCGCCGACGACACCGGCCATCGAAGACGCGTGTGCGGCGATCAGCGCCGCGTGCATCGCCGCGGAGCTGCCGTTCGGCTGAGTGCAGGTGGTGTGGGTGCCAACCAAGGTTGGCAACTACCGGGCGAAGGTTTGCTGTTGGCACCCCCCGTGCGATGGCTTGCTGTTGGTAGGTGCCAACCTTGGTTGGCACGCTGTTGCCGGCGGCATGAACGCTGACGGATTGTGCCAACCAAGGTTGGCAACTACCGGGCGAAGGTTTTGCTGTTGGCATCCACCGCGCGATGGCTTGCTGTTGGTAGGTGCCAACCTTGGTTGGCACGCTGTTGCCGGCGGCATGAACGCTGACGGATTTTGCCAACCAAGGTTGGCAACTACCGGGCGAAGGTTTTGCTGTTGGCATCCACCGTGCGATGGCCTGCTGTTGGTAGGTGCCAACCTTGGTTGGCACGCTGTTGCCGGCGGCATGAACGCTGACGGATCGTGCCAACCAAGGTTGGCACCTACCAGGGCAACGGCGGTCAGCCCGCTGTACGCAGCGGCGCCATCTTCCACAGCAGCGCGCGGAACGGGGCCAGCAGGCATACGCCGATCGCCAGCTTCACCGCCAGGTCGCCCGCCGCCCAGCTCACCCACGGCAGGGTGGAACCGGCGAAGGCGATCGACCAGAAAATGGTGGTATCCACCGTCGCGCTGCAGGTGGTGGCCACCATCGGTGCGCGCCACCAGCTGCCACGGCGAAGGCGGTCGAACACGGTGATGTCCAGCAGCTGGGCCACGATGAAGGCCGAGCACGAAGCGATCGCAATGCGCGGCGTCGCCACCCACACCGACAGCAGCACCGCCACCGCGAAACCAATCCACGCCACGCGGCGGGCCGGACCGGGGCCGAAGCGGCGGTTGATCAGGTTGCTGACCAGAAACGCGACCGGATAGCTGAAAGCACCCCAGGTCAGCCAGTCATTGATCGGGTACTGCACCAGCACGTTGGACAACAGCACCACCGCGCCCATGGCCAGCACCGCCAGCACCAGGGCGCGGGCGGTCAACGGGGCAAAAACAGGCGCAGGACGCACGGACATGGCGAGCCAGGGGAAAAATGGGATCGCCCATTATCCGCCCGGCCCGCCGCAAAGCCAAAAACGGCCGTTCAGCTTTACAACTGCTCACTCAGCGCGTCGCCGGCCGCATAGGCCGTGGGCACATAGGCCAGGGCCTTGCCGTCGCTGTTCTTCACCGTCCAGCCGGCACCGGCATCGGTCGGGTCGAAGCGCACCTGCTGGCCGACCACGAAGCCGGCTACCGGGTCGTCGCCCTCAATCGCCGGCCACTGCAGGGTCGCGGTCTGGTCGGCCTTGTCCGGCACCTGCAGCTGCACCTGGCGCTCGCCAGCGGCGGTGGTCGCCACCTGCTTCACTTCCATCGGTGGCAGCGGCACTGCCGGGGTGCGCTCGGCAACCTTGCCATTGCGCTCGCTGGCCTTGAACGGCGCCTTGGACAGCGCGGCCAGGCCCATCGAGGTGGCCAGCGGAACCGACACCACGATCAGCGAGGTGACCAGCACGCTGGCCTGGCCACTGTTGAGGTGCGGGGCGGCACCGGCGTGCACGGTTGGCACCGTCAGGGCCGACAACAGCAGGGCGGCGGCGGGGGCGCGCAGGGAACGAAACATGATGACCTCCTGGTCGGGAAAAGAAGCAGCGGCTCAGCGCTGCGTATCGAAAACATCGCGTGGGCCGGTGGCCTCGGGCAGGTATCCCAGCGGCCGGCCCTGGCTGCCGCATACAAGCACGGCCAATGCGGAAAACTGCAGGTTGCGCTTCATCTTCTCCTTGCCAGGTCAGGGCGCCGCGGCGGCGGTGCCGTCGACCGTCGCATGCGCAATGGTCAGTTCCTGCTGCAGCTGGCTGCGCTGGTGCAGGAAGTCGAACACCGATTCCACCGTCACCACCGAGTAGTTGCCGGAAATGCGTTCGCTGGCCGGATGGTCGGTGGTGGTGGCGTTGGCCACGAACAGGCGTGCACCCACGCGCTTGCCCAGGCCGATATGCAGCACGCTGGGCTGGAACTTCTGCGCGCGCAGCCATTGCTGCGCCTGTTCGCGCTTGACGATGACCGGGCCACCTTCAGCCTGCGCCATCGCCGCGGCCAGCACTTCCAGGATCCACTGGTTGGAATTCTGGAAGTCGGTGGCGAATGGATAGGCCACGACGTTGTACTTCGATTCGTGCAGCGCCTTGGGCTGGATCGCCGGTGCTGCCAGCATCCGCTTCAGTGCCAGCTGCAACGCCGGTGGCGGCACGCCGATGCGCAGATCGGTATGGGTGCCGCTCTCTCCAACGAAATTGCCCAGGCCCTCGCGGTACAGCTGCGAACTGTCGGTCTTGCAGCGGTTGAGCAGGTGCAGCGCACGCCAGCGGCCGTCGTCCTCGCGCAGCAGGAAGGCCAGGTGGCTGTGGCGCAGGCCGTAACGGCTCAGGTCCTGGCCGCCACGCGCGGCGATCACCACGTCCACGTCGGGCAGCGCATCCAGGCGTTCGGCCGTGGTCCACGCCACATCGAACATCGCCGCCTGCGCGGCCACGCTGGGGTAGCGCTCCAGGCAGGTGCCGCTGTCGGCCCACGCCGGCGTGGTTGCCAGCAGGCTCATCAACAGCAGCAGGCCGCAGCGCAGGCGATGCAGACGTTCCATGTATACCGCTCCAGAGGCGGGCAGGCCCGCGCGCCGATCATACCCGCATCGCTGGAATCAGCGCTCCACGCCCTTGCGCCGCAATTCCTTGTCGCAGGTATCGCTGATCGGCGCGATCGGCAACGGCGGGCGCTCGTTGCGCGGATTACGCAGCGCCGGCTGCTCGCGGTAGGCATCCAGCTGCTGTTGGCAGGCGTGCGACAGCGGATCAAGTTCGGTGGGGGTGGTAGAGCAGGCCGCCAGCAGGGCCAGCGGCAGCAGAAGCAGGGTACGCATGGGGACGTCCAGTCCGAGGGGGAGGCTGGACTCTAACTGCGCCGACGGATCGAAATGTTCAAAAAGCGCTGGACGGCATCACCCCAGCGCCAGCCGCGCTTTGACCTCGGCGGCAATACGCGCGGTCTCGCGCAGTGGTTCGATGCGGTCGTACTGCCAATCCAACCAGCGTGTCTGCAAGCGCCCGCGCTCGCGCAGCTGCTGCTGGAAGCGCGCCAGCCGCCCCTGCGCTGTGTCGGCCAGGGCCACCATCACCGGCATGCGCGTGGCGCTTGCCTCGGACAGCAGGTTCACCGAATCGGGCGACACCACCACCCGGTTGGCCCAGCCGAGCAGGCCGGCATATGGGTTCACACCATCACCGCCATCACCCCAGATCACATGCGGCAGGTCGGCGAACTTCGCGCGCAGGATCTCGGCCAGCGCCGGCGGCGTGCGTCGCGAAGTGGTCGCCAGCAGGCTGCCACCCTCGCTGCGGATCTGTTCGGCCAGCGCCTGGAACACGTGCACCATCGCGGTTTCGTCCCACGGTGCCAGCGGCGTCGGGCCGCCCACCAGCAGCGCCGTGCGCGGGCCGGGCAGGGTACTGAAGCTGGCGAACGCGGCGCGGCCCCAGGCCAGCCAGTCATCGTCCACCGGGTTCAGGCTGCCGATCAGGGTCAGCACGTTGCTGCCGCGCAGGGCGTCATGCTCGGGCACCACCACCACGTCCCAGTGGCGGGAGCCGATGCGTGGGTCGAGGATCTGCACCACCTGGCTGCCGCGCGCGCGCAGCACGCGCAGCGCTCCGGCGGCCTGGCGGCCACAGCCGATCGCCAGCGCAGGCGCCTCGGCAGCGAGGGACGCGAACGCCTCGCCGTAGCCGTTCACATCACCGGGCAAGCGCCGCGGCGACAGCCATCGCCACGGGGCGCGCGGTTGCAGTACCAGGGGGCGGTGGCTGCCCAGGCGCAGCGCCGTCGCCAGCGCCACGGCCTGGCGGACATTACCGGCACGGCCATCGGTGACCGTCCATGGCGTGCTCGATCGTTTCACCATTGGCATTAATTCGTTTCAATCCTGCTGGGTGTTGCAACAGTCGCGACACTCTACACTGCGGATCGACGTTCCGCCCCGCGCCGCCCGCGGGCACTGACCTTAGCCGCCCTGGAGATCCACCGATGTCCCACGCGCTCGACGCTGCTGCACTGGACCAGTTGTTCCGCACCGCCCGTACCCAGAACGCTTTCCTCGACAAGCCGGTCGAAGACGCGCAGCTGCACGCTCTGTACGACCTGCTGAAGTGGGGCCCGACCGCCGCCAACGGCAGCCCGGCCCGCTTTGTGTTCGTGAAGTCGGCCGAAGCCAAGGCCAAGCTGGCACCGGCGCTGTCCGAAGGCAACCACAACAAGACCCTGGCCGCCCCGGTCACCGTCATCGTGGCCTTCGACCAGGACTTCCACGAGAAGCTGCCGTACCTGTTCCCGCACACCGATGCCAAGGCCTGGTTCGACGGCCCGCGCGAAGGCCGCCACGAAGGCGCGTTCCGCAACGGCAGCCTGCAGGGCGCCTACCTGATCCTGGCCGCACGCGCGCTGGGCCTGGATGCCGGCCCGATGTCCGGCTTCGACAATGCCAAGGTCGATGAAGCGTTCTTCGCCGGCACCAGCATCAAGTCGAATTTCCTGGTCAACCTGGGGTACGGTGACGATTCGGGCCTGTTCCCCCGTCTGCCGCGTCTGTCCTTCGACGAAGCGGCGCGCATCGCGTAAGTCGCTGTATCGGTTTCGGGCCCGCCCGCCGTGGCGGGCCATTGCTGCACTGTGTTCCCACCCTACGATCCGGAGAGTTCCTGAGATGAGCGCCACCCGCAAACTGCTGCTGCCGCTGGCCCTGACCCTGGCCATCGCCGCCTGCTCCAAGCCGGCCGACACCGCCGCCCCGGCCGCCGATGCTGCTGCCCCGGCCACCACCGAGCAGGCTGCCACCACCCCGGCCGCCGATGCCGCTGCTGCTGCCCCGGCGGCTGCCGCCATCACCATCGCCTCGGGCACCTACAAGCTCGACCCGACCCACACCGACGTGCTGGCGCAGTGGAGCCACTTCGGCTTCTCCAACCCGAGCGCGCACTTCGGCAACGCCGAAGGCACCCTGGTGTACGACGCCACCGACGTCACCAAGTCCACCGTGGAAGTGAAGCTGCCGCTGAGCGGCCTGAACAGCTTCACCGCCAAGTTCGACGAGCACCTGAAGAGCGCCGACTTCTTCGACGCTGCCAAGTTCCCGGCCGCCAGCTTCAAGAGCACCAAGGTCGAATCGGCCGGCACCAACAAGCTGACCGTCACCGGCGACCTGACCATCAAGGACATCACCAAGCCGGTGACCCTGGATGTGACCGTCAACGGCGGCGGCGAGCACCCGATGGCCAAGGTTCCGGCCGCCGGCTTCGATGCCACCACCACCATCAAGCGCAGCGATTTCGGCGTCGGCGCCTACGCCCCGAACGTCAGCGATGAAGTGAAGATCCGCATCACCACCGAAGCCACCGGCGAGAAGCCGGCTGCTTGATGCAACATCCCGCTCACTCGTCGTGAGAAGGCAGAAGGCCCGCTGAAAAGCGGGCCTTCTTTTTTTGGGACTTTGGTGGGGGCCGACCTTGGTCGGCACACAATCAATCCGCAGGCCAACCAAGGTTGGCCACTACCGGGTATGCGCGCTCAGCGCAGCGTACCCAGCCACGCGGCCGACGCTTCGCTCGGGCTCTGCTTGGCCTTCACCACCAACCCGCTCGCGCGCACGAACGTCTGCGCGGCCTGCGCCACCACCTGGCGGGCGATCAGCGCCGCCTGCCTGGTAGACGCCTGCTGCTTGCGCAGCTGCACGATATGCACCGACGGACGACCGACCGGCGCGTACTTCTGGTCGCGGCGCAGGATGTCGGCCACCTGTGCCACTTCGTGTTCGGCCTGCAGGTAGCGGTGCTGTGCCTCGACCAGCTCACGCAACGGTGCGCGCACCGCAGCCGGGTCGGCGAAGGCGGACAGCACTGCGTCGCAGGCGCTGTCGTCGGCCAGGCGGGTACGCAGCGTGTCCACGCCGCTCAGGGTCAATTTGCCCACGTGGGGCCTCGTTGGTGCAGGAAAGGAGCGCGATTGTCGCATGGGGTCGCGGTTACCATGGCGGCCGCACTGAACCACGGAAGACAACACCATGCAGGAAGCGCAGTACTGGCTCGGCGAATTCTGGACCGGCCTGAGCGTGCTCGATCTGATCGGCGGCAGCGTGCTGGGCACCCTGTTGGGGCTGGCGCTGGGCATCCTCGGCTGGCGCTGGCTGCATCGACGCGGTTGGCTGCGGCGACAGCGAGGTTGGCACCACGGGCTGCTGGCCTCGTATGTGGTGCTGCTGCCGTTGCTGGTCGCGTTCTTCGGCCTGCAGCTGGGCTTTACCGCCGGCGCGCACCGCGCGCTGTTCAAGCAGCTCGACCACTTCCAGCCGCACCTGCAGACAATGGTGGAAGGCTGGAGCAGTGGCTTCACCGCCTCGCTGGAAGACGAGCGCATGCGTGCCGCACTGCAGAGCCAGGGCACGGTGGGGGATGTCGCGGATTCGCTGGCTGCGATCTACCTGAGCGAGCATCCATTGCCCGGCGTGGAACGGCTCGGTGACGGGCCGATGGCGCGTGGTGTGGGCTGGGTGATCGGCAAAGTGCGCGCCGGGCTGCTGCGCGCGATGGTGGAAGACACGCTGATCGACAAGGCCGGCACGGTCGGCCTGGAGCCGAAGATGGTGCGCGAGGCGCTGACCATGCGCATCGACGAACTGCTGCATACGCGCGGGGCGCTGCGGCTGGTGAAGGCGCAGATCAACGGCATGATGCCGGGCGTGTACCTGGGGTTGCTGCTGCCGCTGGCGATCATCGCGCTGCTGCTGGCGCTGGAAATCTGGGCCGCGCACCGGTTCGGGTGGGTGCGGCAGGTGGCGCCCCGCGCTCCTGTAGAGCCGAGCCCATGCTCGGCTCATCGCGCGTAACGCGAGGGCGGATAGAACAGCAGCCGAGCATGGGCTCGGCTGTACATAGTCAAAGGCGTGCGGGCCAACGGTCCGCACCTACCGTTTTGCGGTCAATCGCCGTCCTGTTCGTCCGGGTGCGCCTTCCAGTAGCCGGTCGAGCGGATCCAGTCGCGCGGCACGCCCAGGTGGCCTTCGATGAACTTGCGCATCATCCGTGCGCGGCGCGATTCGGTGGCGATCCAGTAGAACGCATCGCCGTCCGGGGCCTCGAAGTCGGTCAGCATGTCTTCCAGCAGCGTGCTGCTCGCCGCCGGGAAACCATTGCGCTCCAGCCAGTGGATGCGCACGTTCTCGTACTGCGGCAGATCCTGGCGCTCGTCCTCGTCGGCCACTTCGATGTACGCCTGTACCTCCGCGCCTTCGGGCAGCACGTCCAGCCAGCGGGCGATGGCCGGCAGCGCGGTCTCATCGCCAATCAGCACATAGGCGTCATAGCTGTCGGCCACCACGAACGAACCGCGCGGGCCGCCGATCACCAGCGTGTCGCCGGCCTGTGCGCGCTCGGCCCACGGCCCGGCAATGCCCTGGTCGTGCAGCACGAAGTCGATGGCCAGTTCGCCGGTTTCGTTGTCCCACCAGCGCGGGGTGTAGTCGCGCGCCGGCGAAGGCTGCTTGCCATCGGGGTAGCTGCGGCCCTCGGCGGTCAGCACCGGCAGCACCATTTCGCCGCTGGCGTTGGGGAAGAACAGCTTGATGTGGTCGTCGGCGCCGGGCGAATCGAAGCCGGCCAGGTCGTCGCCGCCCAGCACGATGCGGCGCATGTGCGGGGTGACGGTCTCGGTGCGCAGCACCGTCAGTTCACGGAAGCGCACATCCAGGCGCAGGCGCGAGTTGTGATGTTCGGTCATGGGGGTACCTGTCAGAAGGTCGCGCGGGGGCGCGCGGCATGGGGGAAGACCTGGCTGGATTCAGTCTGGCTGGGTCGTAGAAAAGGGAGAAGACACGTTGCCGGCTTGGCCATTGATCAGCGCCGACGCGCGCGACAGCAGCGCCGCCACCTGCTCGGCTTCGCCGTCGGCCCAGCGCCCGTGGTGGTGCACCAGCGCCAGCTTGAACTCGCGCAGCGCACTGGCCAGTGGGGCCGGCAGCGAGGCCTTGGTGATCTCGCGGGCGCGGTCGAAGGCGCGTCGCTGCGCCAATCGCACCTGGGTGCGCTGCACCTTCAGCTCGAACTCGCCGGCAGTGGTGATGCGGAACACACGGCGGCCGTCCACCTCTTCCGATTCCACCCAGCCGGCCTGCTCGAAGCTGGCCAGCAGCGGGTACATGGTGCCCGCGCTGGGCGTGTAGGCCTGCATGAACATGGTGCTGATGTGCTGCATCAACTCGTAGCCATGGCGCGGTTGCTCGCCGATCAGCGCCAGTACCAGCAGGCGCAGGTCGCCACGGCTGAGCACGCGCGGCTGGCCGTTGCGGCGGGGTACCGCGGCATCGTCGGTGCGGCTCTTGGGGGAGGGGGATCGGCCCATTTCGATATATCGGTAACGTGTGCCGAAAACGATATATCGATACGCCGGACCCGACAAGTACGGTTTCGGCCACAACGCTTGCCAGATCGGGCCATGCAGCCAGGTACCGCAAGGGATCAGGGCAGGGTTGCGTGCGGCGCACGCAACCGTTGCGCGGCCTGACATCCGTATCGGGCCGCGCAACGGCGCTGCGGGTTTTCGCCCCGGGCGGGGCGCAGCAGACGAGCGGCGAACCGCGGGAAGGGGCCTGCTCGCCGCCAACCCTGCGCAGTGGCGCCGTCCGCGTCGAGAGGCGCGCGCGACACGTTGTCGCGGGTTCAGCGGCAGCCCGTCAGACAACGCCGACACAGCGCCGGCCTTGCCCCACAACGGTCATCCGCAGCAGTAACACTGCGTCCTGCGCATGGACGCAGCAGGCCAATGGCGACAGCTGGCGCAGCGCTTGCAGGCAGCCACAGCGGCCTGCAGCAGCGCTTTGTCCCGCCGGTGGACGTCCCGGGACATGCCATGCAGACAGGGGTGGCCTGCCTCCATACGCCAGCGTAGCCAAGTGACGAAAGCCCTTGGTGCGCTACACTTTGCGGTCTAGAAATCTATCAACAGTCGCGCGCGTGCGTGCGGTAATGGGAGCGCTAATGAACTGGTTGAACGAGGTGCTGAACAACGACCCGAATCCTGTGGAAACCCAGGAGTGGATCGAGTCGTTGAAGGCCGTTATTGATGTCGAGGGCCCCGAGCGCGCGCATCAGCTGCTGGAAGGCATGGTGGAACTGACCCGTCGTTCGGGTGCCTATCTGCCGTTCTCTCCCACTACCGAATACGTCAACACCATCGAGCCGCAGCTGGAGGCCAAGAGCCCGGGCAACGCCGAACTGGAATGGCGCATCCGTTCGATCATCCGCTGGAACGCGATGGCCACCGTGGTGCGCGCCAACCGCAAGCCGGGTGACCTGGGCGGCCACATCGCCTCGTTCGCCTCCGGCGCAACGCTGTACGACGTGGGCTTCAACCACTTCTGGCGCGCCCCGAGTGAAAGCCACCCGGGCGACCTGCTGTTCATCCAGGGCCACAGCGCCCCGGGCATCTACGCGCGTTCCTTCCTGGAAGGCCGCATCAGCGAAGAGCAGCTGGACAAGTTCCGCATGGAAGTGGACGGCGGCGGCCTGTCGTCGTACCCGCACCCGTGGCTGATGCCGGAATACTGGCAGACCCCGACCGTGTCGATGGGCCTGGGCCCGCTGGCCGCCATCTACCAGGCGCAGTTCATGCGCTACCTGGAAAACCGTGGCCTGATCGAGAAGTCCGACCGCAAGGTGTGGTGCTTCATCGGCGACGGCGAGAGCGACGAGCCGGAAACCCTGGGTGCCATCGCGCTGGCCGGCCGTGAAGGCCTGGACAACCTGATCTTCGTGGTGAACTGCAACCTGCAGCGCCTGGACGGCCCGGTACGCGGCAACGGCAAGATCATCCAGGAACTGGAAGGCGTGTTCCGTGGCGGCGGCTGGAATGTCATCAAGCTGCTGTGGGGCGGTTACTGGGATGCCCTGCTGGCCAAGGACACCAATGGCGTCCTGAAGAAGCTGATGATGGAAACCGTCGACGGCGAGTACCAGAACTGCAAGGCCTTCGGCGGTGCGTATACGCGCGAGCATTTCTTCGGCAAGTACCCGGAAACTGCTGCGATGGTGGCCGGTCTGTCCGACGACGACATCTGGCGCCTGAACCGTGGTGGCCACGACCCGCACAAGGTGTACGCCGCCTACCACCAGGCCGTGAACACCAAGGGCATGCCGACCGTCATCCTGGCCAAGACCGTGAAGGGTTACGGCATGGGCAGCGCCGGTGAGGCACTGAACCCGACCCACCAGACCAAGAAGCTGGACGACGAAGCGGTGCGCCACTTCCGCGACCGCTTCAACATTCCGGTGACCGACGCACAGCTGGCCGACGGCCAGGTGCCGTTCTACCACCCGGGCCCGGATTCGCCGGAAGTGCAGTACCTGCAGGAACGCCGTGCGTCGCTGGGTGGTTACCTGCCGCAGCGCCGCCGCAAGGCCGAAAAGAGCTTCAACGCACCGAAGCTGGAAAGCTACGAGCGCCTGCTGAAGAGCAGTGGTGAGCGCAGCTACTCCACCACCATGGCCTTCGTGCAGAGCCTGAACATCACCCTGCGCGACAAGGAACTGGGCCCGCACATCGTGCCGATCGTGGCCGACGAAGCCCGTACCTTCGGCATGGAAGGCCTGTTCCGCCAGATCGGCATCTACGCGCCGTTCGGCCAGAAGTACAAGCCGGTCGACGCCGACCAGCTGATGTTCTACCGCGAAGACCAGAGCGGCCAGGTGCTGCAGCAGGGCATCAGCGAGCCGGGCGCGATCAGCTCGTGGATGGCCGCCGGTACCAGCTACTCGGTCAGCAACGTGCCGATGCTGCCGTTCTACATCTACTACTCGATGTTCGGCTTCCAGCGCGTGGGCGACATCGCTTGGCAGGCTGCCGACATGCGTACCCGCGGCTTCCTGCTGGGTGGTACCGCCGGCCGCACCACGCTGAACGGTGAAGGCCTGCAGCACGAAGATGGCTTCAGCCATCTGGTGGCCGGTGGCATTCCGAACGTGCGCAGCTATGACCCGACCTTCGGCTTCGAAGTGACGGTGATCCTGCAGCACGGCACCAAGGCGATGATGGAAGATCAGATTGACGAGTACTACTACGTCACCCTGATGAACGAGAACTACACTCACCCGGAAATGCCGGAAGGCGCGGCCGAAGGCATCGTCAAGGGCATGTACCTGCTGACCGACGCCGGCAAGCCGAAGAAGGGCGAACTGCGCGTGCAGCTGCTGGGTTCGGGCACCATCCTGCGCGAAGCCATTGCCGCGGCCGAGCTGCTGGACAAGGACTTCGGCGTGACCGCCGACATCTGGAGCTGCCCGAGCTTCAACGAACTGCGTCGCGATGGTTTCGACGTGGAACGTGCCAACCGCCTGCATCCGGAAGGTGAGCAGCGCAAGGCCTACGTGACCGAGCTGCTGGAAGGCCGCCAGGGCCCGGCGATTGCTGCCACCGACTACGTGCGTGCGTATGCGGACCAGATCCGTGCGTTCGTGCCGATGTCTTACACGGTGCTGGGTACCGATGGGTTTGGTCGCTCGGATACCCGTGCGAACCTGCGTCGGTTCTTTGAGGTCGACCGGTACTACATCGCGCATGCCGCGATTGCGGCGCTGGCGAAGGACGGGAAGATGACCGCGAAGGATGTGGCCCGGGCGATCAAGCAGTACAAGATTGATCCGGATAAGGCTAACCCTGTTGGGGTTTGATGTAGTCAATTAATTGACTCTAAAAAGGGCGACCATTGGTCGCCCTTTTTTTGATACTTCATGCGCCTTTTCTGAGTCTATCTCCAAAAAGCGTATGAAGTACTACGGTATTCTATTGATTTATCTCTCTCGATATCGAGATTGAATTATCTTAGCCTCTTGGGCATTCAGGGAGGAACAAATGAAGCTGTACTTTGCTCAGGATAGTACGAGTGCACCGTATGATGAAAATCGGTACTCAAAGATTCGACCGGTTGACACTGGTTGGAATGATTTCGGATTCTCGTTCCAAGCTGTGGCCGATGTCGTAGTCCCAGGGAAGCCAGGCATTCAGCTTAGGATGTTTGTTGTGCCCTGGAACAGAGGGTTGTTAAGCAACAAGGTTAGCGGCTGGCTAGTGAAGAGCCTTAAGGTCACCCCGGGAACGGCGCACCTGGCAATCGGGGAAGGGCATAGGTTCTTCTCCATTTTGCGAGCTGATGGCTATGAAAGAATTGTGGAGTGGGCTGGCGAAGATCGGAAGCTCTTGGAAGACGTACTCTCGCTTTTTCACGATATAGTCTTCTTCCGCTGGAAAGGGAGAAGTTCGGATTCGATCAAGGAGTTTCTGGCTTCCGATGCAGCTATTCTAGGTGTATTTAGGGATGAAACAGCGTATCTAAATTATCACCGGGCTTGGCGCATCCTGGCAGGCGCGCGAGTAGATGCGACCGATGCTCGAGGCAACTTCGAGTTCGAGTGCAATCTGCCTGGATATTCAGGTGTACACAAGGCCGCGTTCAAGTTTGCCGTTCCTCAGCCTCTGAGTGACCGCTGCCATGCGATAATTGGCGAGAATGGAGTCGGAAAAACTAGATTCTTGAAGGAGCTCGTGGTGAGCCTCGGGGCGCTCAGTGGAGTATCACGAGAGATTCTTTGCGGCGAAGCTAAGGCAATGGGAAAGCTTCGTTATGAATCTCACGATGCAGCGATTGGTCGCGTGGTTGTCTTGTCATGGGGTGTGGGTGCTAATTATCCGGAGGAAACTCCGATAACAAATGGATTTGAGTATACCCACTACTCTATCGCGGACTTGGGGAGTTTAGGTGGGAGTAGACGGAGAGATAATGAGCTATCGATGTTGGCTCAAATTATTCGTGATCCAAGGACTGAACGTGGTTCCAGTAGGCTGCAACTTTTTGAAAAAGCCGTAAGCTCTTGTTTGAGTCTGAAAGAAATTGCGGTTTGCTTGCTCTCGGGCAAAGAAAGAAGATGGGTTTCTATCGCCTCCTTGATCGCAGGGAGCGAGCAAGATCGGCTAGACAAGATTGGTCGTATCGATCCTAGCGGCAGTCTCAAGTACTGGCACGGGAACGGAGTCGCGCCGTTCAGTAGCGGCCAGTCCGCGATGCTCTCTTTTGCCGTTCGCGCTGTGTGCTCCATTACGCCTGGCACTCTCCTAATTCTGGACGAGCCAGAAATACATCTGCATCCAAGTATGGTTGCGGCGTTGATGAAAGCACTGCATGAATTGCTTGAAGAAGCGGAGTCGATAGCACTTATTGCTACGCACTCTCCGTTTGTCGCCAGAGAGCTTCCAACTAGCTGTGTTCACGTCCTTAGATGTGATAGTCAAAGAGTCCCAGCATTCTCAACACCCTACCTTCGAACGTTAGGTGCTAGTGTGGACAACTTATCAATTGATGTATTCAATGATGCCGGAGTACACAAGTTTTATCATGAAACGGCCTCGAAGATATCGATGATAAGCTCGTCTATGGAGGAAGTTATTGAGAGGTTCGGACAGCAGATTAGCGTGGAAATGCTATCTCTTGTTCGGTCCTATATGGAGAAGAAAAATGCAATTTCTTAGATTCAAGGCTCCTCTGTCCCGCGTTAGTATGAATATATTTGCGAGTCAGATGCCTGGACTTTCTGGTTACATGGGAAAGATAAAATATTCCGAGCGGATGTATATCGTGAACAGGTCGCCAGCGATGCTCAAGCCGATCGGTCTATGCAATGATGTGAAGGAATACCTGATTGCAAGATATAGATCGCCATCTGCTGTTAATCGAACCATGTGGATTGAATCTTTGCGGAACAATCACGGGCTGAGTGTCTGTCCTATGTGCGGAAGTACTGGGCTAGGAAGCTTGGATCATTTTCTTCCAAAGGATGTCTATCCAGAGTTTTCCTGTTTCCCATACAATCTTGTCCCCTCATGTTTGACTTGCAATAAAAGTCGCTCCACCAAATCTGCAAATGCTGCCAAAGGAGAAGAGTTCGTACATCCATACTTTGATGAAGGGCTAATTAGGAGGATAAGGTTGGTGGTCTCGATAGCTCCTCCGTACGAATCTCCGAAGTTCGATCTAACTTGCAAGGGAACTTTCGGGGTAGAAGCTTGTCGGGTGAAATCGCATTTGGATTCTTCTATAAATTCAGATCGCTTCCGCGAAACGGTCTCGACGTACTGGTCCCCGTGGTGGCGGAAAGTAAATAGAGAGAAGAATCGCTCGGCTGCTAAGGTCCTATTGCGGCGTGAGATGTCCGACAACAGAAGCCTCGGCAGGAACTCTTGGTACGTTGCATTCTTGACCGGATTGCATAGAGATAACTTGGCCTTGGATTGGATGCGGATCAATCTGCCTAGGTAGAGCGGTAGACTGCAAGATGAATATCTAAGGAGGTTTGATGTAAGAGAGCTTGAATTGGTTTGTCTAGCTCCATGCGCCGACGTGTAAAGGGGGGGTGGTTAAGGTTTAACCCGTCTCTAGATCGTTAATTTAGATGGCTTGTGCGCTTGGCTGTGTCGGATTCAGTTAAGGATAATGAGATTATTCAGGCAAAAATCTGTGATCGGTGCTTTTCGCTAGAAAATACAACATTACGATGAAATTCTAGGAATCCAAGTTGCTTCCCGGAGAAAATGCTACGACGAACATTCATGTCAAGATTCAATCCGAGGCGGGCACGCACATCGAGAGGAAGCTCGGTCGAAACGAGTAAGCGACCGCTTGCCGAAAAGCTAATCCACCCCCGATCAAACAGCAGGTCCGCATGCGGAGCCAGTAGAAGACCGTTCTCGCCATCAACCCGTTCGCTATGAGTGCTATCCGCCCACGGTTTGATATGACTCGCGCGCAGGAATCTCAGGTCCTCAATACCGGTAAGCCGGCAGCCCTTCTCAATACCAATTAGGCGCTCACGGAACAGGCGTTGCTTTGTCCGCACTTCGGTTTCGCGTCTTGTGGTAGTCGCGCCGACGTCATCGATAGCGGCATCGATCTCAGCTTGGTCCGTCTCGCTTGCCGCGAGGCCCAGTGAGGCTTCCAGTGATCTCAAGCGGAACACGATGGCAGATCTTGGCTGCCCGTCGCGATCTTGCGTGCCAGGTTGAACGTAGGAGGACTGACACATGAACCTACCTAGGTACCGGTAGGGCCGCCCCTTGCCCATCATCTGAAACACTACGAGCGTCTTGCCATCCTTGACGTGCTCGCCAATCGCTCGGTTGCCCGCCACATACTTCATGTCTCCGATTTGACCCTCGCCGAAGTAGTGAAAGACTTCGTCGTCGTCCCAGAAATCATGGTAGCCGTGAGACACACCCGCCTCGCCAGTGAACGCGATGACTAGCGGATGCTCCTTGGGTGTCGAAATGCCGCCTTGCTGTTGCCCGCCAAATACGCCATGGATCTGCTTTTGACGGTTGTATAGCGCGCCCACCTCGAATGGGAGTTCCATCCTAGATCCCTGTCCCAGAAGCCAAGTGCTCAGGATTCTAGCTAGAACCAGGTTACTTGTGTCATTCGTTGACGCGTTTGGCTGCTAGGGCAGGGTGCAGATGGGTGCTATTGGGACGCAGACCGAGGGCAGCTGTTCTCCGGTGCGCTCAAGTTCCTCCTGCGTCCTTCTGGTGAGTCCCATCCATCTTTCCAGTGCTGTAGCTCTATTGCATCGCTCCCGACCGTAGACATGGTGACTATCAGAAGACTGGGCCCTGAGTTGTCAACGAAAAGGATGGGATCGCCACGCACGCTCAGATCAAAGAAGCGTGCACTGGAGTCGTGCTTTCCGATGATGACGCCTTGGCAAGCCAATTCTTCGGAAAAGCTCTCGGCCTCGGCCTGAAACAGGGCGAAGTCCGAGTCGGCGAGTCTTGGGTAGACCTCAAGATTCATCGTGGTGGCCGGCGCATACGCCCTGCCAATGATCAATCCCAATAGTGCTGCCGCCGTCAGGGCAAGCGAAGTCCGGCTCGGCATAGTGAGGCCAGTGTTGGAGGCTAAAGGCTCAGATAGCGGAGAATGCTTCGGACCGTGCATACGATCCGCACACTGCATTCGATGTGCGCAGCGAGGCGCGCTCTACTCCCGCACCTGCAACCGCTCAGCCACCTGCGCAGTCAACGCCACACAAGCCATCTTCAACCCTTCCATCACCCGATCCCCCAGGTACTCCTCGGGCGCGCCGTTCTGCCGAGTCCGCTCCGCAGCCAACATAAGCTCAGCCACCACGCGCAGCCCGGCCAGCGCGCAATCCGCATCCGCCAACTCAAGGCAGCGTCCAGGCAGTTGATGCCGCTCCGGCCAAGGCTGGCCGTCTGCCGCCGCACCGGTGCCGATGCGACGCAGCGTGGCAACGAAGGTGTTGGGGGCGATTGATGCTTCGCGCTCGACTTCAGTGTTGGCGGGGTCGTGCTGCGCGTGGAGAGAGTGGAATTCCGATGCGTTCATGGCAATGCTCCGTACAGGACAGACAGCAGCGCCACCAATAAAGGCGGCGGACGATGCGTGGCTCGAAAACCGGTGAATACCCAAGCCGGCGGGTCCGAAGACCCCCACGCACCGCCCGCCATGGAACGCGAACGGATTGCCAGCCGGCGCCATCCGAAGATGACGCCGACTGGCAAGCGCAAAGCACTGGGTATTCAGACGGGTTTTCGAGTCCCGCGCCACCCTTTTCCGGTGGCACGCCAAGAGATACCCGCACAGATGCCAAATGCCAAGAAATTGCAGAACCGACGATCGCCAGTCCTGACGCTTTCGGAATTGTCGCACACGGTGTTAAGGCGGCAAGCGATTGCGCCGCAACGGTCTTGAAGGGCTTGGCGCTATTGGCCCCAAGCGCAGGATGC
Source organism: Stenotrophomonas sp. PA-6-5C (assembly GCF_021605635.1). Classification (NCBI taxonomy): domain Bacteria; kingdom Pseudomonadati; phylum Pseudomonadota; class Gammaproteobacteria; order Lysobacterales; family Lysobacteraceae; genus Stenotrophomonas; species Stenotrophomonas sp. PA-6-5C. The sequence goes on along the minus strand of NZ_WKEE01000026.1, from coordinate 28,094 downwards.
CCAAAGCCAAGCCCATGGCGTAGGACCAATTACGACAGTTTGGATCGGCGGTTCAGCCAGGCGGCGCCTCGGCCGTGGGCACGAAGGTCAGACGCACCCGAACCCGCGCATGCCGCGCGACGCCCTCAAGCACGACCGGTTCGAAGCGCCACTGGTCCACTGCGGTAAAGGCCGCACGATCAATCTCCCGCAGTCCGCTGGAGCGCGCCACCATCACGTTGGAAACGTGGCCCAGCTCATCCAGTTGAGCAATCAACAGCACCTCCATGGGGACCTGCAGCACGGTATCGGGCGGCGTGGCAGGGGCCGTGGAATACACAACGGCAGGCGCCTGCTGCAGCTCGAAGGTGGGGTTGTCACCGCGCTCTACGAACACTTCAGTGGAAACCTGTGGGTCTGCCGCCATGGCCATGGCAGGAGTAGCGCCCAGCAGCATCAGAACAAGGTTCAATGCCAGGGCGGTGTTCAAACGGGGCATGCGTAGTTTCCAATCCGGTGCGCTGCCAGCATAGCGGCCATGCCCTGGCATCGCTTGCCTTGAATGCCGGCGTGCCGGACGGCTGCACGGTTCACACAGGCACGCGCGGCCGTGGCCACAGCGCATCGTCGCGCTCCAGGTCGTAGTCGCTGCCGAAGGCCAAGGCAGCCTCGCGCGGTGGCAGATCGGCGTAGCAGCCCAGTAGGAAGGCATCCATGCCAGCATCCTGGTGGTCGATGGCGAACAGGTAAAGAAGCTCCGCATCGACGGCGGCCAGCCATGCGGGATCGATCGGGGTCACGGTCATTCTCCATAGAGGGGTGGAGGATGCCGCAGGCCTGTCTCATGCAGCTGGACTGAGATCGGTAATGCGCTGGCCGAATCCCCTCACCCGCCAAGATGGCGCCCCCGCATCATCATGCCGCCGGCAGCGTGATCGATTTGATGTTGACGAATTCCTTCAATCCCTCGGGCCCATGCTCGCGTCCGTAGCCAGAGGCCTTCACCCCGCCGAAGGGCAGGGTGGGGCCGGCCACGTTGAAGCCATTGATGCAGACCATGCCGGTATCGAAGAACGTGGTGGCCAGCGCACGGGCGCGCTTCACATCGCGGCTGAAGATGCCGCCGCCGAGGCCGAAGCGGCTGTCGTTGGCGATACGCATGGCGTCGTCATCGTCCTTTGCCTTGATGATGGCCGCAGCGGGGCCAAACAGCTCGTCCTCATAGGCCACCTGGCCCGGTGCAACATCGGCCAGCACCGTGGCCGGGTAGAACCAACCGGTCTTGGCCGGCACCTCGCCACCCACCACCAGCCGCGCGCCCTGGGCAACGCTCTTGCTGACCTGCTCGTGCAGGGTGTCACGCTGGGCCTTGGATACCATCGGGCCGAGCCGGGTCTGTCCGTCGTTCGGGTCGCCCATGCGGATCTGCGCGAATTGCCTGGCGTAGGCTTCAACAAGCGCGTCGTAGTTCTTCTCGGTCACGAGGTGCTTTTCCGCGCCCCGCACCAGTACCTCCGCCAGGGTAACCTCGCCATTGGGCGAGAATGGAATGTGCTCGGGCACCAGAATCCCATGCCGACTGAGGGCGCAGAGGTTGGTTACAACCACATTCTGCTGTGGCTCGGAATGGTCATTGCTGCCTACGAATACGGCACTGAGCCCTTCGGCGACTGCCGGTTCCTCAAACGGGTGCAGCCCCGCGGTTGACGCTCGGTCTGCAGTCCGTCAGCTGGGAATCATCGGGTAAGCCACCTCGCCCAGATCGGGCGCGTCTTCCTTCAGCATCAACTGCAGGATAGCCGGCACCAACTGGCCGAGGATGGCGACACCGTCGCGCAGCTGCGCGCGGTTCGCCTGGCTGTCCCACGTGGCCCCGCCGTGCACCAGCTGGTTGCGCAGCACATACAGGCGGTCCAGCACGATGGAAAGCACGACCTCGGTGCGACGTTCAACTACGGCCTGCAGTGCCAGCCGTTGGTCTGCGGCAAAGCGCTCCGCCCAGCGGTTGCTGCTGTCATGTTCGCGCAGTGCCTGCCAGAAGCGTGCGTACACGAAGCGGTTTGCAACAAGCGTGCGGATGGGGCCAGGGAACTGTCTGAACAGAATGTCCTGCAGTCGTTCTTCCGTGTCGTGTGCCAGCAACGCGTTGAAGAACCGGCGCAGCTGCTCGCGCTCGGCATTCTCGAAGCCGAACTCCTGCGCGTAGGCTGCGTTGAGTGCGATCCACAGGAACAGGAAACGGGCATCCGTATCCTGGTCTTCCTGTTCGGCACGGTTGAGCCAGCTTATGGCGCGGTGCAGGCGCACGCGCGCAGAGTCCGGCTGCGCATCGCGAACGTGGCGGTGCGCTCCCTTCAGAGCAGTCGAATCCATCTGTCCCCCTGTCAGCTGGGCCATTATGCATGGCGTATCGGCCAAGGGAACTACTCCGAACGTCGTGCGCTGCGCCACGCTTCGGGAAGTCCCTGCCATAGCGTGTCCAGTGCGCTGGCGTTACCGCATTCCAGTGCGGTCGATCGGCACTGGGGGCAGTTGCGGAACCAAGTGAGGCCCTCGATGCGCACGTCCGCGGTTGGGGGCGTGGTGCGCTTCCAGCCGCAGTCCCGGCAGCGATAGGTCAGCTTCTGTGCGCGGCCCCACATCGTCCGACGCGCCTCAGTCATCTACGCCGAAAGACGGCTGGTCGGCCAGCCAGCGTCCCAGGCCGTAGAGCGCAAAGCCATATACCACCGTGGCACCAATGATCTTGAACATATAGTCCCTCTGCTGATTGAGTGGAGCATCCCTGCCCCGTTTCGATCCGTCGGCGATCATTCTGCGCAGTTGTGCGACAACCGGTGTCGGGTGATACAGGTCGCTTCGAACATCCGCTTCCCACTCTCAATGCGGTCGTGTGCGCATAGGGCCACTGCAGGCGCAGCCCGCTAGCGGCACTGCAGCCGGGAGTGGCTTTTCAGACCATTCCTAAAGACGTAGCGCGCGTTGGCGGTAGATTCTTCCTCAATGGAAGTTGCACGCTATCGGCTGGGCGCTTGATTACTTGAGCCAAGTTTTGGCGCACACATCGTTCCACGCCAACGCACACAGATGGCCGCCCTGCCTGCTGGGAAAGCGTGACTGGATTCACCATAATCACGCGATCAAGGGGAAGGAACCCGTTGCCAACCGAAGTGCCAGCTTGCGACATCAGATGTCGCAGCCTCCGGTTGAATCGGCTCATCACCGCTCGGGACGCTGTGCAATACACAAAGGATTGGCGCCATGTACAACGACAATCGCTCTTCGCTGGCGCGCCAATGGCGCCTGCTGCAGTTGCTGCATCCCGCTCCGCACTACCGCACGGTCAAGGAGCTGTCACAGACCTTGGCGGCAGAAAGCTACAAGGGGGGCACGCGCACCATCGAACGCGACCTCAACGCCCTTTCGCTGCAGTTCCCGATTGAGAGCAACGATCTGCAGAAGCCCTATGGTTGGGCATGGATGCGCGGTGCGTCCGCCTTCAGCATGCCCGGCATGTCTGTGTCGCAGGCTGTGGTGCTGCTGACGGCGCAGCGCAACCTGCAGGGGCTGCTGCCGGCCAACCATTGGCCGGCACTCACGCCGTTCTTCGAACAAGCCGAGAAGACGCTCGCTGCTGTACGCACCACCCGTGCCCTCCGGCGCTGGCACGACAAGGTGGCCGTGGTGCCGGCCAGCCAATCACTGCTGCCGGCTGCGGTAGATACCGACGTTGCGGTGAACGTGCACCAGGCACTCTTCAGCGACAAACAGTTGCACCTGGACTACGTGGCACGCGGTCGCAGCGACTCCAGCGAGTACGTCTTCCACCCGTATGGAATGATCCAGCGCGGTACATCCAGCTATCTGGCCGGTCGTATCGAGGGCCGCTCTGAAACCACCACGCTATCGCTGCACCGTATCCAGCGCGCCCGCATGCTTGATGCAGATACCGAGGGCGCCGAGACGTTCGAGCTCGGCAACTATGCGAGCCGCGTGGCCGCAGGCTTCGAGAGCAAGGGGCCATTGTCTGTCGAGCTTGAGCTTGACGAAGCGCTGGCCCAGCACCTGGCTGAGACCCCGCTGTCCCGCGACCAGCAACTGGATGTTGGCGATGGTCTGGTACCGCGCCTGCGGGCCACCGTTGACGACTCGGCTCAGCTGCGCTGGTGGCTGCTGGGTCTGGGGGCCTCGGTACGCGTCCTGGCGCCCGCAGCACTGGCCGACGACATCGCCGCCCGCCATCGCAGCGCTGCACAGCGCTATTGATGCGCGCGTGCGACGCCAGATGTCGCACGCCCACCGAACAATCACTCTGCGCCACACCACCGAACTACACGCCACACAGGGGATACCGATGTTCGCTGTAAAGAATCAATGCCTCGGTCTGCTGGACCGGATCACGACACTGGCTGACAGCGCGGGCATCGAGCTTCCGGAAAACCGGGCGCTCGCCGAGGAAATGCAGCAGGCCGAGCTGCTGGTGCCGATCATCGGCGCCTTCAGTGCAGGCAAGAGCTCGCTGATCAACACCTTCCTGGGTGCGGACGTACTGCCGGTCGGCATCACCCCGGAAACGGAGCTGGCCACGGAACTGCGTTACAGCCAGGACCCGCATATCCTGGCGCACCGCGCCGATGGTGGCAGCGACAGGCTTGCCGTGCAGGAACTGCTGTCGATCAAGCCGCGCGCATCGCTGTACACGCACCTGGAACTGCATCTGGACGATCTCCGTCTGCAGGCGCTGTATCCGCAGGTTCTGGTGGACATGCCGGGGTTTGGCTCGTCGCTGGAAAGCCACAACAAGGCCATTGCCTACTACCTGCCCCGTGGTGCGCACTTCATCGTCGCTGTAAGCGTGCCCGACGGCACCCTGGCCGAGTCGACGCTGCGCCAGCTCGAGACCATGCAGACTTATGAAGCCGGGTTCTCCATCCTGCTGAGCAAGGCCAACCTGCGTTCGGCCGAAGAGACCCATGCGGTGGAGATGGCGGTACGCGAACAGCTGGAACTGCGCCTGGGCGCCAAGCCTGCCATCGCACGCGACGACCGCAAGCAGGGTAATGGCCTAGCCTTGCTGCTGCCACAGATTACGGCAAGCGAACTGTGGCTGGGGCGCTTCCTGCCGCGCATTTCGAGCCAGCTCTCCCACGCGCGCGCCCAGGTGAAGACGGCGCGCCGGGCGCTGGATCAGAGTGGTGCGGACATCGCCCGCAGCGTGCGGCAGTTGAATGAAGCCCTGGATGATCTGAGTACCGAGCGTGACACGCTGGTCGCCCGCCTGGGGCGCAGCCGTCTGGCCCCGGTGGTCGAGCAGTGCGTGGAAGAAGTGGGCGATGCCCTGCGCGAAGCGTCCAGTGAGCTGCAGGCGGCCGCCGCTGGCGGCAACAATGCCCGGTTTTCCCAGGCGGTCAGCGACATCTCCCGCCAGCGCCTGAGCCGGGTTGTCAAAGAGCGCATGGATGGGCTGAGCCAGCAGGCGGTGGCAGATCTGGCCACGTCGCTGTCGCAGCGCGAAATGCATGACGTGGGCAGCGTGGGCGGGGTGGAGTGGACGCAGCAGATGCAGGTGCGCGTACAGGAGACCCTGGCCCAGACCAGCATGGCGCTGGACCGCTGGCAGAGTACCCTGCAGAAAGCGAGGGAAGGCGAACAGGTGCTCCGCCCCGACATGGGCGACGGCGAAAGTGACCGGGAGAAGGTGCAGCAGGCCAAGGTTGCCTTCCGCAGTGTTGCAACGGTTCTGGCAGTCACCACGAACGTTGTGGCGCCGGCCATCGAACTGGTCGTGATCTTCTTGCCAGAAATCCTCGGCCTTGTCTCGCGCAAGCTGCGCGAGGAAGAGCTTCGCAAGATCATCGACAACCAGGTCATTCCGTCAGTGCAGCGCGAGTTCCGCACCCGGCTGCCGGAACTGTTGCAGGAACAGGTGGATGGCCTGATCCAGCAGGCGGTGCAGGAATTCAGGGGCGCCATGGATGAGAAGCGCAAGCTGCTGGAAACCGTGGTGGCCGAGCAGGACAGCCCGGCGCGCGCGGCGCGCATGCAGGCACTGGATGCCGCTGAAGCGGGCCTGGCCGCCGTTGCCAATGACATTGCCGCACTGGAGACTGCCCGATGAGCGCGGAGATTCTTCTGGACCGCCAGCAGAAGCTGCTGAACTGGCTCGACGCGAATGCGGATGTCCTGAACGGTGCGGTCGGCGCGCAGGCACAGTGGCAGATCGACACGGTCGATGGCCTGAAAGAGGCACTGCTGCGCCTGGATGACGAGCATCGACTGCTGGACATCGGCATTGTGGGTCGGGTGAAGGCCGGCAAATCGACGCTGCTGAACGCGCTGGTGTTCAATGGCGAATCGGTGCTGCCGCAGGCGGCTACCCCCATGACGGCCGCGCTGACCACGCTGACATACGGGGAAACGTTCAAGGCGACCGCACGCTTCTATTCGAAGGCGGACCTTGCCAACATTGAACACGCCGCCGAGGCATACGAAGAACGGCTTGCGGCGCTGACCGCCGAGGAGCTGCGGCGTACCGAGGGGCGTGCAGGGGTGGATCCGGCACGCCGCCGGGAGCTGGCCGAGCGGTCTGCGCGACGCTCGCTGGCCACCAACCAGCCCTCGTTGCAGGCGTCGCATGAGCAGTGGGAAAAGATCACTGCGTCGGGGCTGTCGCTGGCCAAGCTGGGGGAGGAGGCACAGCTTTCAGCTGCGGATTTGCAGGAACTGGCGGTGCTGTTGGGGGGCTACGTTGCCGCTGAGGGCCGCTACATGCCGGTGACCAAGAGCGTAGACATCCAGATGCCGATGGAATCGCTGCGTGGACTGCGCATCATCGATACCCCGGGGCTGAATGATCCGGTGGCGTCGCGCGAAGCGCGTACCCATGATCTGCTGAAGTGCTGCGACGTTGTGTTTGTCGTCAGCCCGGCGGCGCAGTTCATGAGCCAGGAGGACTTGGACGTCATGGCGCGCATCACCGCTTCGGAAGGCATCCGTGAACTGGTACTGGTTGCCAGCCAGGTGGACAACACACTGCATGGATCGGAAATGCAGGCATCGCTGCACGCCTCGCTGGCTGGCCTGCGGCGCGAGTTGGCCGGCCACGCGCGCAAGGTGCTGGACGGCTTGAAGGCGTCCAACCCTGAAGTGGGGGACGTGTTCCAGGGCCTGGTAGACAAGGGTGAAGACGCGATCATCCACAGTTCCGGCATGTGCCATTCAATGTCAGTCGAGTTCGCCAACGTGGCGGACTGGGAGGGCGGGCGCCTGAACGCCTGGGATAATCTGAAGGAGACGTATCCCGACTACTTCAAGGACGACAATGTCGGCCTGTCGCGTACCAATCTGGACCAGTTGGCCAACATGGACGGCCTGCACAAGGTGGTGGAACAGACCCGTCTGGTGAAGGCGAAGGTTCTGGCTGCACGGCGGCAGGACCTGCTGGACGCCAAGCACCGCAAACAGGTGGAACTGCTGCGTGATCTGCGCAGGCAGCTGTCGCTGCGCCGCAGCGATATTGGCGAGGCCGGTCTGACGGACCTGAAGAAGAAAAAGCGTGCGCTGGAGCGTCTCAAGCTGGAATTGACGATCGCGCTGGACGATAGCCTCAAGACCATCAAGACCAAGTTCGTGAACGGCCTGCGCACGTCCATGAAGCAGGTTATCGATGCGGCCTATGACACTGCGGGTGCCGACGTACACCGGACGGTCGGCAACGTGACTACGACCCGCCGGGAAGCGTCCGACGGTGCCTTCAACTGGGTTGCCCGGAAGCTGTGGGACGGTGGCTACCGCGAGTACAAGGACGAGCATTGCACTGTACTGCCGGCGGCCGCAAAGGCCGCCGTGTCGGGCTTTGCGAACGGGCTTCGGACCGACCTCGACAGCAGGGCAGGCGAGCAGCAGGACAGGTTTGCCACAGAGTTGTTTGCAGATCTGCTGGCGCTGGCACGCGATAAGCTGGACGACGAGCTGGACATCGAGGCGGTCTATGCATCGCTGAAAAGCATCATCAACAGCGTTGAGTTCCCGGCGGTCGCGCTGCGTGCGCCGATCGTGAAGTCGCCGTCGACGGCAAAGCTGAAGGGGGCGGCCGCCGAAGCATTCCTTGAGCAGGTGAAGGATGCCGTGGAAACGCTGCGTGAAGCTGCTGACGCGGCCGCCATCGAGCACGTCGAAAGTGTGAAGAAGGCGATTCCGCGATCAGTTGCTGGCGATTTCATCGGACATGTCCAGGCGCAGTTCGACGCGCTGCAGGTACTGATGGAAGACGCAGAAAGGACGCGGGCGACGCTCGCCCGGATGGATGCCGAGCTGGAGGCAATGCAGTGAATGGTAACAACCGCACGCCCTTGTTCGATGGCACCACCGCGCAGCATCTGAACTACCTGGCGGGATGGAAGCCCTGGGGCCGCCGACCCCACGTGACCGCGCTCCAGCAACAGATGGACGCGGCCGATCAGCGCTGGAGCGCCATCGTTGACGAGTGCCGACAGCTGGGCGCCACTGCGGAGCAATCTGCGGCGACCTTGGCCGAGCGCACCACCCGACTTGGCGTCGCGTCCAATGCCTTGGCGGAAAGCGAGGCCACGCGCGGCCGTGAACGCGATGAAGCGCAGGCGCGTGAAAAGGCACTATCCGGCGAACGGGATGCGCAGGTGCAGGTGAACCGTGGACTGCAGGAGGCACTTGAGGAAGCGGCGCGGCGGGAACTGGACTTGAGCCAGCGTTACAGTGCCGAACAGATGGCTCGCACGCAGTTGACGACAACGCTGGTGGATGCCCAAGATCGTCTGAAGGTCCAGTCCATGCAGCATGCGGCAACGCAGGCGGCCCTTGAGAACGAGCAGGAACAACGCCGCCAGCTGGGCGGCGACCTGGACCGACTGGAGGCCGAGCACGCGGCAACGCAGATCCGCTTTGCGCTGGTTTCGCGTCTGCTTGCCGTGCCGCCGCCGCGCAACGAAGGCATCGAGGCGTTCCAGAAGTTGCTGGATGACGACTACATGCGCTTTGCCAGTGCCGAGGCGTCCCTGGCTGACGAGGCAAAGGCGCTGCGGCTGTTGCAGTCCATCCAGCAGGAGCTGCATCTGATGGCGGCCAACCCGGACATCTTCCGCCGTACGGTCGTGGGGGTGGTAGGGGGCTTCAGCAGCGGGAAGTCTGCGTTCATCAACAGTTTCCTGGGTAGCGACTTCAAGCTGCTTTCCAGTGTTACCCCGGCCACCGTCATTCCCAGCTACGTCTACCCCGCAGCGCAGACGAGGATTCAGGCTTATTCCTTCAACGGCGGCTGCATCGACCTGGACGCGGGCTTCTACAGGGAAATGTCGCGTGCATTCGTCGAGAAGTTCAGCTTCGACCTCAAGCGCATCATGCCGCTTGTCAGCGTGGGCACCCACATGGATACGGAGCGCACCGGCAACATCTGCCTGATGGATACGCCGGGCTACAACCCGGGCACCGACGGTGCGTTCAGTGAGAGCGATCGCGCGGTCGCGGTGTCCCATTCGCGGAAATCCGATGTGCTGTTCTGGATCATCGGTATTGATGCGAACGGCACGATTCCGCAGTCCGATATCGATTTCCTGACGGATATCGGATTTGAAGGACGCCCGGTCTACGTGGTGCTCAACAAAGCCGACCTGCGATCAGCGGACGACATCGATTCGATCCTGGATGCAATTGAGGAGGAGATCGAGCTGCATGGCATCAGCGTCGAAGGCATCAGCGCGTATTCCTCGAAGAATGCCAAGGAACTGGCCTTCCGTGGCAAGCCGATGCAGGCCTTCCTGCTGGAGCGTCCGAACGGTCGTCTGCCCATGGCGCACGTGGAAGAGCGGATCAACGAGGTCTTCGAGCTGTATCGCAGTGCCATTGCCGAATCCATGGCCACGGCCAAGGCCTGCCGTACTGCGGCCCGGGCGCTGGCGCTGGATCTGATGCAGGGCGAAGTGCAGGAAGAGGCCACCATGCGCGCTGCAGCAAAGAACGTGGAGACGATCAACGCGGCGATGAACCCCGACGCGCTGCAGAAGCTGCTGGCCGAAGCGGCGCGGATCAACACCGCGTTCCTCGAGGCGGCACGGCGGGTACTGGCGACGGGCTGAGGCCAGCCCCGCGGAAGCACGCGTTACCCACACCAGAGAAAGGAACAGGGAAAAGCAATGAACCAGCAGATCCAGCGCACGCGCGGTGTTGCGCGAAGTGCGTCCAAGCGCACATGTTCCAGCGGGAGGGTCTGAGATGCCTTCCAGCTTGACATGGCTCGACCATGACGCCGCTGCCCAGGCGCGCAGCACGACCCTGCTGGCGCTGCTGGATCAGCCGGATACCCGCGACGAGCTCGGCATCGGCGGCATCCGCGATGCCTTGTCCGATCAGCTCTTCCCGGGAACCTCCGTCATCCAGACCCGGCTGCGCTACATGCTGCTGCTGCCGAGGTTGTTCATTGGCCTGGAAGCTTCCAAGGTGCGCGCCAAGGACTTTGCAGAGCGTGCACGGCAGGACGAACTGGCGCTCAATGACCGTCTGGCCGATGAGGAAGGCGCCTTCGGGCGCGACTCCGGCCACAACCTCAAGCGGCTGGCCAGCTCCGTGTACTGGGCGGGCATGCGGTCGTGGGGCATCCTTGCCCGGCCGGGCTCCCAACAGGACTACTTCTCTGCGATTGCGCAGATCCGCAGCGACCGCAGCAGCAAGCTTGCGCGCGACGATGGCATGGAGGACCTGGAGCCAACGGCGCAAACCTGGCATGCATCGCTGGAAAAGCTGGTGGCGCCGGATGCACTGGAAGAGGGGTCACTGTCGCTGACGGCAGAGGAGGCCAGATTCATCCGCGAGCAATGGAAGATCCATCACCCGCACGCGCTGCTGGTGTGGCTGGCGCAGGATGAAGTCCGATTGAAGGAATGCGCTGGCGCGCGGTTCCCGTGGCTGCACCCGCAGATATCCACGGCACCACAGCCCTTGCGCAACCTGGTGGAACACGCGCGCCAGTTCTCCGGCCTGGCCCATGGCGCTGCGCTGGTCTACAACCTGGCATTGGCCGAAGCCTCCGGCAACGATGAACGCCGCAAGGATTACAGCCAGGATCTGGCTGCATGGATCGACGGCGTGCCTGCGTCGGGGATTGGCGACTGGAACGTAGAGAGCTTCTGGGAGCAGGTCGAGCGCGCTGGACGCCCGATCCACGCCAGGACCCGTGAGTTCGTGGACGCTTGGCTGAAACTGGTCAGGACCGGTCAGGCCGATTCCCCGCAGTCGCGCAAGCTTGTGCGTGATCGCGAACGTGCGTTGAAGCGCAATCTGTCGCGCTTCAATGCCGAGAACCTGGATCGTTGGGGCGGTGCATCCGGCCTGGGCGTTCTGAACTACCGGTGGGGTATCACCCGCCGCCATCTGGCAGACCTCCTGAACGGCCTGGAGGCTGCATGATCCAGCCATCTGAACGCAGCACCCTGACCGAAGCGCTGCAGCCGCCGAGCGGCTACCGGTTCGATGCCGGCGTTGCCACCACTTACAGCTTGTCGCTGGGCGCGTTGCTCGGCTTGCCTGCGCACATCTCATTGCTGGCAGACAAGGACAACAGTGCCGAGGAAGATCCGTTGCGGCTTGTGGAAGGGCTGCGACGGGCCAGCCGCAGGCTGGCCGTATTCTGCGAGCGCGGGCGAGTGGACGCGCCGCCTGCGGGTAACGCGCTGGCAGTGCTGGCCGAAGGCATGGTGCATGAGGTCTGTGCACCCCACGGCGGCGCCTTCCACCCGAAGCTGTGGGCGTTGCGCTATGTCGCCAGCGATGGCGCTGCAGAGCCAGCTCCGGTTGTTCGCCTGCTGGTACTGACCCGCAACCTGACCTGGGACCGCTGTTGGGATGTGAGCCTGCGATTGGACGGTGTGCCGCAGAAGTCCAAGCAGCCCGACAACAAGCCCCTTGCGGACTTCCTGCGCTGGCTGCCGCAGAACGTGAAGGGCACGCCGCCGGATCAGGAGCGGCAGGACATGATCGGATCGCTGGCCAAGGACATCGAACGCACGGCGTGGGAGCTGCCGCAGGGCTTCACCCGGTTGGCATTCCACGTGCTGGGTACCGGCAAGCGCCCGCTACCGTGGGTGCCTTTTGACAGCGATGGAAAAACCCAGGACGTGCTGATCGTTTCCCCCTTCGTGCGCGCGGGGGCGCTGCAGGCGCTGCGCGCGGGCTGTGCAGGTGATTTCAGGCTGGTCAGTCGCGCCGATGAGCTGGACGTGCTTCCGGACAGCGCCGGGTTGAACGACGGTGAGGCTTACGTACTGAAGCCAGACAGTGTCCTGTCCGAGGGCGAAGAAGCGGGACAGGGGGATACGCTGCAGGGGCTGCATGCCAAGATGGCCGTGTTCCAGCGTGGGCAGCGGGTGCATGTTGCCGTCGGTTCGGCCAACTACACCAACGCAGTCGTGCAGAGGGGCAGCAACGTGGAAGTGGTGGCCGAACTGAGTGGCACGCTGAACCGGATTCCTGCGCCACGGCAGTGGTTGGACGAGCATCTTCAGCCGCTGCTGGACGCTTACACGCCCAGCCAAGGTGAGGACGCCGAGGTTGCCGAACGTCGCCAGCTCCAGGACCAGCTGGAAGGCATGCGCCGTCAGATCGCGGGGGCGGTCTGGACGTTGCGCTGCGAATCCCACCCGGAGTCGGGTTGGAAGCTCTCTCTTTCCTGTCCGGACTTTGTGCTGGACGGTGCAGGCGTTCAAGCGTGGCCGTTGGCCGTGCCCGCCGAGCGGGCCCGTGCCCTCCACGCGGGTCAGGTGGACCTGGGGACGTTTGCCAGCCACGAGGTGAGCTCGCTGGTTGGCTTCCAGGTGACATTGGTCGACGCGCGCGCGAAAGCCCTGGACGTTGCACCGCTGCGCTTTGCGCTGGAAGTTTCATTGGTAGGTGCACCGCAGGACCGGGGCGATGCGCTGATGGCGCAGCTGTTGGGCAGTCGCGCGGCGTTCCTGCGCTATCTGGGACTGCTGCTGGATGACCCCACCGTAACGGGCAGTGGAAACCATTTTCAGCCGATGGGCCGTAGCAGGAACGGAAAGGACGGATATGGCCTGTCCGCAAGCTACCCGCTTTTCGAGCAGATGCTGCGCATCTATGCACGCGAACCTGAGCGGCTGGAGGCTATCGATCGCATGGTCAAGCGCCTGCACGGCAAGTCATTCGACGGTCAGCCTTGCTTGCCGGACGAGTTCCTGGCGCTGTGGAGCGTAGTAGGAAATGCCATTGGCAAGGAGGCTGCATGATGGGCAGGAACCACGATCCTTTCGATCCCACACCCGTTCTGGAACGGTTGAAGGGTTTCCAACGCAGGACGGTGGACCATGCATTCCGCCGCATGTACGAGGATGCCGATCCGGCGCTGCGGTTCCTGGTGGCCGATGAAGTCGGCTTGGGCAAGACGCAGGTCGCCAAGGGCCTGATCGCGCGAGTGGTTGCGCACAAGACGGCCGCCAACGAGCGCATGGACATCATCTACGTCTGCTCCAACGCGTCCATCGCGTCGCAGAACCTGGAACGTCTGCGTCTTCACTCCACCAAAGCGGTACGCGCGACCCGCTTGACGCTGCTGCCGCTGGCGTTGGCCGATGGCGGTCTGGACGGCGCCGGCGTCAACTTCATCAGTTTCACGCCCGGCACGTCGTTCCAGACAACCCGAGGCGGGGGCCTGGCAATCGAGCGCAGCCTGATCCATCGGATGCTGCAGGGCGTTCCCACCCTCAATCCGAAAGGCTTGGCGTGGGTATTGCGCGGTGGCCTGGGCGATCGCTGGCGGCAGAACTTCGAGCACGAGGAGGGCGTGAACGAGCCGGACGCGGCCATTACCCGTGCCTTTGTAAAATCGCTCGACAAGAAGCGGCTGAAGCAGCTCATCGAAGTCTGCGACAGACATGCCCGGCGCCTGAAGCGTCCTCTGGAAGATGACGAGCGCGCCGAAGCCCGGGAACTTACCGCATGGCTGCGCACCACGCTGGCGCATTGTTGCCTGAAGGCACTGAAGCCTGACCTGGTGGTGCTGGACGAGTTCCAGCGTTTCCGTGAGCTGCTTGTTGTACAGGACGCGGAGGCTGACGACGAAGCTGCGTCAGGATCATCTGCGGCGAAGCTTGCGCAGGAGCTGTTCGACCACGAGAGCAGGCCGCGTGTGCTGCTGCTCTCGGCCACACCCTACAAGATGCTGGTGGCCCAGCAGGACCAGGAGGACCACTACCAGGACTTCCTGGCGACGGCGGAATTCCTGTTCAACGATCCGAGAGAAGTTGCCGCACTGGGCGCTGACCTTGCCGCCTTCCGGGCAGCGTTGGTGGGCGTTGGCGCAGCACGAGCCAATGCCGCACCGCTCAAGCACGCCATCGAGTCGCGCTTGAAGAGGGTGATGTGCCGGACCGAGCGCGTTGGAGTGACCCAAGGGCGCGACGCGATGGTGAAGGACGTGCCGCTTGCGCTGTCGCTGACGCCGGAGGATCTGGCCGACTACGCGTGCGTGGATGCGCTGGCAAGAGAGGCTGGGGCCAATGACGTAATGGAGTTCTGGCGCTCCAGCCCATATCTGCTGAACTTCATGCGTGAAGACGGATACACCTTCAAGCGCCGCCTGATGGAACGTGCTGGACCCAAAGCAATGGGCAACACGCTGTCCCAGCATCGGGAGTACAGGATGCTGAGGCAGGATCCGTTGCAGGAGTACGATCCGATGGTCGCCGCCAACCCTCGGATGGACCTGCTCGCCAGCGAGATGAAGGACCGGGGCAGCTGGCGCCTGCTCTGGGTGCCGCCATCCATGCCTTACTGGGCGGGCGAGGGCGCTTACGCTGACGCGGCTAACTTCAGCAAGACGCTGGTGTTCTCAAGCTGGAACATGGTTCCCGATGCCATTGCCGGTCTTCTGTCGTACCACGCTGAACAGTTGGCCACCGCGGGGCATGCGCTTGACCTCAAGTACGATTCCCTTGCAACGACGCTGAGTGCACGACTGCGCTTCAACGGTGGCAAGAGCGGGCATGAGGACATGAACGCACTGACCCTGCTGTTCCCTTCGCGCATGCTGGCCGCGGTGGTCGATCCGCTGGCGATGTCGGTCGGCGCAGGTGGCCGCCTGCGACTGGCCGAAGCGCGGCAGGAAACTATTGCCAGGATGAGGATGCGGATCAATGAACTCGACCTGCAGGAGCCGAGGCATTCCGGTCCCCCTGATGTGCGTTGGTACTGGTTGACGTTGCTGCTGCTGGAGCGCGCGCACGTTGGCTTGGATGCCGATCAGTGCTGGGGTGAGGAGGACTTGACCATCGGCGCTGGCGAGGATGAGGAAGAAGGCGCAGCCCGTGTTTCCGGGCTGGGCTTCGCCCGCCACGTAGCGTACTGGCGACAGGTGTGGGAGCTTGGCTTCGATGAGCCTTCGCTGCAGACGCTTGGGCCCCGTCCTGACGACATTGCCGAAGTACTGGCCGATCTGGCGTTGGCGGCGCCGGGGGTATGCGCCCTACGTTCACTGCTGCGCTTGTTGCCCGCCGACGATGAGGTCGACCTGCGCCTGGCAGCTGTCAAGATCGCAGACGTGTTCCGGCGGCAGCTGAACATGCCTGAAGCGATCGCCATCATCACGCACGAAGAGGGCGCCGTTTACTGGCGGCGCGCCATTTCCTACTGTGCAGAAGGCAACCTGCAGGCATTGCTGGACGAATACCTGCACCTGCTGCACGAGCAGAAGGCAGCGGGAGACACGTTGACGCATGCACAGGCCATCGCGAAGGGAGTGAGTGATGCTGGTCACGTGCGCGCAAGCCAGCTGCATCCTGAGGGAATGCAGTTGGTGGACGGCAAGCTCGTCCGTGGCGACGCACTGTCCCTGCGCTGCCGCTATGCCATGCGCTACGGGAATGCCACTGAGGATGACAAGGTCGTTGCGCGCAAGGACGCGCTGCAGAACGCGTTCAATTCGCCCTTCCGCCCGTTCATTCTGGCGTCCACGTCGGTGGGGCAGGAGGGTTTGGACTTCCACTCCTGGTGCCACTCGATCGTTCACTGGAACCTGCCGGGCAATCCGGTGGATCTTGAGCAGCGGGAAGGCCGGGTGCACCGCTACAAGGGACTGGCCGTCCGCCGAAACGTAGCCCGTCTGGCGGGCTTCGTGCCCGACGGGGCAGGGGGAGATCCGTGGCAGGCCGTGTTCCAGAAGGCTGAGGCAGCGCACCAGGACACGCCACTGGCTGGCCTTGTTCCGTACTGGATCTGTGAAGCGCCCGGCGGCGTTGCGGTCGAACGCAAGGTGTTCCACTTCCCGCTCAGTCAGGATCAACTTCGCTTTGATCGGCTTAAAAGCAGCCTCGCGTTGTATCGCATGGTCTTCGCTCAGCCGCGCCAGCAGGATCTTCTGGGGCACCTGCAAGCGAGGGCTGACGGCGGTGAGGACATTCAGGCGCTGCTGGACACATGGCGGATCGAGCTGCTGCCAGACTGAGTAATGCAGAGGAGGCGCTGTTCAGGCCGGCCGCCGAGGGTGAAGCTCGGCGGCTCCTTGCTGCGTGGCGCCAACCAGCGGCATGCATAGGTGGGTTCGCCGGCACGCCAGCGCCAGCCAAGGCAAAGTGCGTGGTCAAGGCGACATAGCGCACATGGTGCCGTGGCCGGACGCCAGAGCCTGCGGCTGACAGCAGCGCATGGACGATCCTGCGCAGAAAGGAAAAATCGTCCTCGGTGCTGCCCAGGGCTGACTTCTCTTCGAGCAAGCATCTCAATGACTGCGGATATGTGAAGTCGAGTGAGTAAATGTCCTCCCACCGCCCCTCTTCTCTGATGTACCAATCCAGCCCTCCGCGCTCACCCCCGCGACACCAACGCGCTCGTCGTTGCGCCGGAACACGTACTAATACTCTGCAGGTGATGGACCACCAGCTTGCAGTCGGACAAGGCTGACCATGTCCGCGTTCTGCAACTCGACTTCCGACGTTGCATCTGGGTAGAAAGTACTTGGTATGTGTTGCCCCTGGTTGCCCTTGAAACGGTATTGGTGACTATCACCCCATACTCGCCGTTCGTTCCCTTACTTCCTGCTGCGTCCGCTCCTCCTGCGACTGCTGCTCAAGCTGGCGGCTCAACGCACGCTGTTGCGCTTCCTGGCTCACGCTTTCGTATTGTTGCAGCGATTGCTCGACAGGCGTCTGCACAGCCTGCGCTGTTGTCATCGAGGCATGCAGATGCGAGGGGTCATTCAGTTCGCCCTGCACCAGAAACACCGTATGCCCCGCAGGGTTCTGCGCAGTCGCGTTGCTCAGCAGCACGTGGTCCACGCGTGACAGATCGCTGTGCTTGGCCAGCACCAGCAGGCTGGCGCTCATCCGTTCGCTGATCGCATCGAAGCTGCGCCCGTGCGTGGCATCCAATGCTGCAACACCGTCGCGTATCTGCTCGTAGAGCGGGTGGTCAGGGTGACCCGGCATTTGCGGGCCGCCGCCGGCCATGGAACCATCCATGGCCTTGCGGGCGTGGTCGTGCACCGCACGGGCGGGGTGTTCCTGCTCCTGTGCCACGGCGGGAACGGTCGGTTGTTCGCGTTGCTGCCCTTCCACCTTCTGCAGGGGAGGGGACGGCGACCGATGAACCGATTGCATCCTCGCCATGTCATCGACGGTGGTGGTGGAGGTCAACACCATGCGGTTGCCCGCGGCAGTGCCGAAGGAGGCAATGGCGCTATCCGGGCTGGGCGCGTGCGTGCGTGGGTCGGGCATCAGCTCCAGCGTGACGTCGGCCTGTTTTCCAACGGCGACAAGATTCTGCTCAACCGCGGCGGTGGTGGCGGCAAGCTGCTCCTCAGTGCGCCGGATGCCATGCTTCGCGTACAGCGATTCCACCTGTCCGCGCACGCCCTCAGGCCCGACGTGTACGGTGGCCTTTATCTGGTCGGCCATCCTGCCCATGTCCGCAATACCGGCGTTCTGGCTCTGCCAAGTGATCTCCAGCTCATCGCTGAGGTTGCGATTGGCCTGGCTGTTGTAGACCACGCCTTCGTGCAGCCACTGGCCATTCGCCTGGCGGCTGTAGCTACGACCGTCACTTGCGCGCAGGGTATCGGCGCTGTCCTGCGCACCGCGGACTGCCTGTGGAATGGACGGGTTCTGGGCGTCGCCGAAATCACTCCAGCGACCCTGCTCGTGGGCCACCATGTAGCGCGCGGCCACCGCCGCCTTGGTGTTGGCCGCATTCTGCGCGATGACGGTGCGCGACTGCTCATCCAAGGCTGGTTCGCGTTCCGGCGGAACAGGCTCGCGTCGTGTGATGGGCGTGCGTCCGTCTACGACTTCCTTGATCTCCAGCTCCCATTGCCGGGAGGTGGTGTCGCGGACGAACGCCCTGCCGGTCTCGAAGGCGCTGGGTGGCGGCTCGTTCACGCCATTGGCACTCAGTCGATAGGGATCCCGCGGCGGCGGCAGGTTGGCCAGGCCGAGCTCGTAGGAGGCGCGCGCCGCCTGCCAGTTCAATTGGCGCTCCAGCGTGCCCGTGGCCACATAATCGGCGCGGAAGGTGACATCCTCACCCTGTGCCGTCTGCACTGGCCGCACCTCCACGCCCGTGCCCAGATCAGCGCTCTGCACTTGCTGTTGCTCGGCGTTGCGCAGCCAGCGACCATCCGGATCTGCCGGGTTGCGCGTCCAGGTACGCTGCAATGGATCCTGCTGGATGTAGACGCGGTCGATGTCCCTCTTCTCGGCCCACTTCTCACCCAGGTGGGCGCCAAGCACGCCGCCGCCCATGCCAGCGACGACAGCGACGGGGCCAGTCCACGAGCCGGATACGAGGCCAATGCCTGCACCTGCTGCAAAGCCGCCCAGCGCGCCACCAAGGTTGCGGCCGACGAAATGCGCCGAGGTGGAATCTGCACCTGCGGTGTTGCCTTGCGAGTTCAGCTCCACCCATTTGTGGCCGGAGGTGGCGAAGTCATGCGCCATGAGGGCGACGCCGGCCATGCCGAGTGCCTTCATGCCAGGGTTTACACCATGAGGTACAGCCTTGGCTGCGGCTACGTCCGGAGGTCCCCGCGGCGCGCCGGGCTGCAGCGGCGAATGCGGCGGCGGCTCGGGAAGATCAGCGAAGAGGCGCGGCCCTGTACTCAGCGAAGAACGAGCAGAGATCCAGTCCGCGCGGGTGGCCGACATCTCGTGGAGGCTCAGTGCGCTGAAATCATGCAGCGGCTTTTCGAAGAGCGTTTTGCCTACGGCGTCATAGCCATCGATGGGCTTCAGGTGCAGGCGTACCTGGGCCACGTCGACCGCTTGACCAGTGTTGGTGGTGGCGTGCTGGGCCAGAGTGCGCTCGAGGGATTGGTACTCGGCGGCAGACCGGCTCACGAAGGTGAGCGGGTCGGCACCGAAGGTGCTTACGGGGTAGCCGTTGATACGGAGTTGGGGGTGCTCGAGCGCGGTGGGCAGTTCGAAGTTGCTGAACCCGCGGTTGGCGGGGGCCCCGTCAACGAAGGCGACAAGCGGCTTGCCTGTGGAGATGGCGCTCTCGAAGAACCGGGGACTGCCGGCGTTCCACATGATGTCCTGGAGTGCACCTTTGTAGTCGCCCCTTGGCTCGAAGCCTTGGGCCTTCATGAAGTGCTCAAATTTGTCCGTGATCGCCAGGAAGTCTGGATGCTGAGAGGGGCGATTGCCCACATCCTCAATGTACTTGCCCCATGGCGTATCCCCAATGATTCCAGCTCTGTAGTCCACCTCTTCCGCATACGCGGTTGCATTCAGGAAATTGGTGACGCCGGATCCGTCTTCGCCTGAGAACGCCAGGTAGTCGATTCCTGGTGGAAGCTCCGATGGATAAGCGGCGATCCTCTGCCTGAGAAAGTCCTCGTAGCTGGTGAGCGCGTCGGGTCCAGAGCCCGGCGATTTCAGGTACTCAACAACCACTGCCTTCTGTTGGTCGGATAGCAGACTGCCATCCCCCACGTTTTTTGCAGGATTCAACGTCGTAAGCGCGAAGTCATCAAACGAGAAGGTGGGCACGACGCATCACCTCAAAGATCGCGGGCAGGAACGTGAAGCTCTGCGAGAATGAGCCAGTCGTTCGGCAATCGCGTGGAACTCTCAGGTGGTGATATTCCCAGCCGGAGCAATTCATCAACCCTGACCATGGCCAGATAGCGGCGACTCTCCGCATTGCTGGCCTGCCCAGAAAATACGTTCACCAGCCCTTCCGCAACACTGCAGATGAACGAATATTTGTCATCGGTGTTTCCCAGCACCTTCTGCAGTTTAAGGATGGACTCAAGCACCTGCTCCGGACTCAATTCCAGCGTGTAGCGCACTTCGCGACCTCCATTCCATTCGACGACCTGCACGGTGCCGAGGAATCCTGTCGCGCCGACACGCTGCTGATCACGTCGGAACATGTATTGATATTCCTGAGTGTCGCTTCCATCAGGCCCAGTTGCTGGCAGAATTCTTGGGAAGGAAATGGTCACGCCGCTTTCTGGGTCAAACGCGGTGTTCTCGACGGGCTTGAATCGGATAGGCATCGTTCTTCCCTGGAAGGCCTTATTGATCGATGGCTGTGTTGCGTGGTTTCGTTCAGTCCAGCTTCTCATGGCTGCCTATCTGCTAGGTGGCCAAATATGCAAGTTGAATGCGACGTCCAGCGACATGAGCATTGTCACGGAGAGGGCAAAAACCAGTCGGTCCGAAGTCAGGCACGTGCGTCCAAGCGTCTTTCATCAGCAATTCCATTGCAGCGGCTCAGCCACTATACGGCTGCACCTCAAGCTACTCCACCGGCGAGCCCAGGGTCGGCGCTGTTACTGCTCGCTGGTTCACACATTCAGCAAGCCAATCCCGTCACCCAGGCCGCCTCCATCTGCCCGCGAACCCACCTATGCGATCGTCCCGCCAGGACCGCAGTACCCAACAAGGCTGAGCAGGCATGGAGCAAGCAACACGCTAGACGGTAACCCTCTTTCTGGCCGCGCCCGGCACCACGCTGCTGCGCCGTTCCCGGCCAGTGAGTTGAATGGCGAACAGCACCCTCCGATGCCCGAGCGCGAGGCCGAGCTGCACCGTGAAGGCGGTCGCCCGAGCCACGAGCCGCCGCCCAGCCCGATGGAAGTGGCGGGCACGCTGCTGGATCCCTCACACCCGGACCACCGGCTGTTCGCGCAGCTGATCCAGAAGGTGGCCGAGCTGGATGCCGCACATGGACGCACCTTCGACGACACCAGCCAGCGCATCAGCGCCAGCCTGCTGGTACTGGCCAAGCAGAACAACCTGTCCCGCGTGGACCACGTGCTGCTCAGCCGGCTGACGAAGAGCAGCCATGAGGCGGAGAGCATCTTCATCGTGCAGGGCGACCGCAATGACCCGGCTCACCAGCGCGCAAGTCTGCCGGCTGACGTTGCCGCGCAGACGCCGGTGGTGGCTTCCTTCGAGCGCATCGAGCAGTTGGCGCAAGCACAGCCGCAGCGGGATGCCCAGCGGCATCAGGAAGAGCAGCAGCTGGCCCAGGCGCACGCCCCGCGCATGGCTTAGGCGCTCCGTGCAGGATCGCGCGTCCGCCATGCATCCGCAGGCGGACGCCACGGGCCCCACCTGCTACCATTCCACCGCTACCCAGCCAGCCCCACCCCGCGCAGACAGATGCAGGGCCGGGCCGTCGAAGAACGGCCCCGCGAGCCAGGACACCCACCGTGCCCATTGAAGGACGCTCGCATGATCCGCAATTCCCTTTTCCGCTCGGCCGCCCTGGCCCTTGCCGTTTCGCTCAGTCTCGGTGCGCCGTCCGCGTTCGCCGATAACGCGCCCGCCGCCAGCACCACCACCGCTGTGCAGCGCCAGGCCGTCGCCCAGGGCCTGTACGAACTGGCCTACAGCCCCAAGCAGAACGCCGTGTTCGTCGCCTCCTCCGGTGGCTTCGGTGACAACGCCGGCCCGGCCCAGGTGCTGCGCCTGAACCCGACCACGTTGGCTGTGGAAACCCGCATCCCGCTGGAGCGCAAGGCGTTCGGCGTGGTGCTGGATGACGCCCATAACCGCCTGTACGTGGGCAACACCGTGGACCTGTCGGTGACCGTGGTCGACACCGCGCAGAACAAGGCCATCGGCACCGTGCAGCTGATGGAGAAGAAGACCGGCAAGGACGGCAAGGCCGCCTACACCCACGACCTGCGCGAGCTGGTGGTCGACAGCGCCGCCAACCGCCTGTACGTCACCGGCCACAGCAGCCAGCCCGATGTGAGCAGCGTGCTGTTCGTGATCGATACCAACACGCTGACGGTGATCAACACCATTCCGGGCCTGGGCAATGCCAAGGCGCCAGGCCTGGCGCTGGATGCTGCCAACAAGCGCGTGTACACCAGCAACCTGCTGGCCGATCTGGTGGTGGTGGGCACCGACTCCAACAAGGTGGAAGCCCAGCACAGGATCGCCGCCGAGCAGCCGATGAACATCGCGCTGGACCCGGCCGGCAAGCGCCTGTTCGTGACCGACCAGGGCTCGGAAATGCTGCGTGGTTACCAGGCCAAGAGCAGCGGGCTGGTCAGCAAGCACCCGGGCCAGCGCGTGCTGGTGCTCGACCGCAGCAACGGCAAGGAACTGGCCAGCATCCCGACCGATGCCGGCCCGCTGGGCATCCTGCTGGATGCACCGCGCAAGCGCCTGTACGTCACCAACCGCGAAGCCGGTACGGTGACCGCATACAACAGCGACAGCTACCAGAAGGTGGCCACCTACGCCGTGCCGACGCACCCGAACAGCCTGGCGCTGGATGCGAAGAACAACGTGCTGTACGTGAGCATCAAGAACGGCGAGAAGGATGCCAAGGGCTCGGAAGAGAGCGTGGCGCGGATCCAGCTGTAATCACACGGGTCGGATTGAAGGAGCCCGCTTTCTCGACCAACGGTCGCGGAGCGGGCACTCTCCACCGGATGTGGCTTGCGCGCGCCCGCAACCTGCGTGGTTCAGCGGGCGCTGCGGCGCTGACGATCATTTGTCTGCTGGGCGGTGGTCGTAGCTGATCACGCGCTCGGCCTGCCATTGACCGTTCACCCGGCGCCAGACCTGGATGAAACGCGCCTGGCCGGTCCAGCGTTCGACACCATCGGCGCCGCGCTCGTGGAAGCGGTGGTCGCCGATTTCCAGGGCGCGATCGTCCTGCAGCGGGAAGACCTGCAGCGAGCTCTCCACCAGCTCGCGCCGCAGGTGCCAGCCGCCCTTGCGCGCGTTGTCGCACAGGTTGGCCACGCTGCGGCGGAAGTCGGCGCGACTGCTGGCGGACTTTCCATCCTTGTCATGGAAGAACTCCATGTCCTCGGTGGTCATCGCGGCGGCCTTGTCGGCATCGCAGGTGTCGAACGCCGCGGCAAACAGCTGTGTGTCGGCTGCGCGGATCTGCTCGCGCAGGATGTCGCTGGCGGGGGAGGGGCCGACGACTGCGGCGGCGAGCAGGGGCAGGGCGAGCAGCATGGCATGGCTCCGTTGAGGACCGGCGCAGACTGGCACGGTGGCCGTCCCGCCGTAAGCCGCCGCTGACGAAACGGGGGCTTGGCCCGACCAATGCCGCGCTGGCGGGTGTGAACCTGTGCGGCCCGGCACCGTGTACGCGATGTCATGGCCTGAGCTGATTCCATCACGAGCGGCTCCGTTGCGACTGCCTAGGCTGGGGTCTTCATTCTCCCCGGGAGCTCCCATGCCTACCTCCTCCGTCCGCCTGCACATTGAAGACACCGGCGGCACCGGCCGTCCGGTAATCCTGATTCACGGCTGGCCGTTGTCGGCCGAATCATGGAAGGCCCAGGTGCCGTTGCTGCGCGATGCCGGCTATCGCGTGATCAGCTATGACCGCCGCGGCTTCGGTCGCTCGGAAAAGCCCGCCGATGGTTACGAGTACGACACGTTGGCCGCTGACCTGGCGGGCCTGATCGATGAGCGCGACCTGCGCGATGTCACCTTGGTCGGCTTCTCGATGGGCGGTGGCGAGGTGGCGCGCTACGTCACCAACCACGGTGAGGATCGCCTGCACAGCGTGGTGTTCGCTTCGGCCGTGCCGCCGTACCTGCTGAAGGGTGCGGACAACCCGGACGGGCCGCTGACCCAGGAAAAGGCCGATGAGATGCGCCAGGGGCTGGAGAAGGATCGGGAAGCGTTCTTCGATGGCTTCACGCGTGACTTCTTCAGTGCCGACGGCAAGCTGATGGTTACCGAGGATGAGCGTCAGGCCGCCATCGCGCTCGCCCATCAGTCTGACCAGACCGCTGCGCTGGGCTGCATGAAGGCGTTCGCCACCACCGATTTCCGTGCGGACCTGAAAAAGGTGACGGTACCGACGCTGGTGCTGCACGGTGACAGCGATGCCACGGTTCCGTTCGAAGGTTCAGGCAAGCGCACGCACGCGGCCATCGCCGGCAGCGAGGTGGTGGTGCTGAAGCATGCGCCGCATGGCTGCAACACCAGCCACGCCGATGACTTCAATCTGGCCCTGCTGGAATTCCTGAAGAAGTAATGCCCAATACGGCATCATCCGCGCATGCCCACTGCCCGCACGCCACCCTGGAAGAAGCCCAACCCGAAGGGCCAGAAGACGCAGCCGCTGTCGGAGGCGCAGAAGGCGGCGGCGCGACAGCGGGCGGAAGAGAACGGGCGCCGTTACCCGAATCTGGTGGACAACATGTGGGCGGCGAAGCTTCCGCGCGGTTGAGCTGCCGCGGTTGAAGCGCTACCGGGTGCGGCGCCCCACCCATGGCTGCCAACCCCATTCCCGCCATGGCGCCACGATGCGGGCGTGCATCGTCAGTGCAGCGCCGGACGATGCGCTGCAGGCACGCAGGGCATCGCGCAGCACGGCCACATCTACCGGCTGCGCCGTGGCCACCTGCAGCAGTGTGCCTCGGCGACGCACCTGCACCGGCAGCACGCCATGTACCTCGACCGGGTTGCCGGTTCGGGTCCTGCGATAGCGCATGGTGATGGGACGGACAGTCTGCAGCAGTACCGGCGTGCAGGTGTCCAGCAGGCGCAGCTGCTGCTCTTCTGGCGCCCGGACCTCGATGACGGTGGAGGGATAGCCCACCAAGCTCTCCACCATCACCTGGAAGCGCGGGCCGTCGGGCGTCAGGTAGACGGCCAGGCTTATCGTGCCGATGAAAGCTGTTGCTGCCAGCCAGATCCAGCTCCGCGGCACCTTGGGCGGCAGGGTGATGCTGTCCAGGCCGGGGTTGCGGCGCCGCAGGCGACGATAACGCCGCTGTGCAGCGGGGCTGGGCAGCAGGCTGTCGTCAGACAGCGCAATCACGCGTGGCGGTAGGCGGGCCAGCCGTCGATTGATCACCCGCGCGCCCAGCATCGCCACCGCCCCACCCAGCAGTGCCGGCAGCACGGTACGCACGAACAGATACCACCCCAGCATCGCCAACACTCCTGCATTGAACGCACATGATCGCGCATCCCCGGCGATGGTGTCGCATCTGCCAGCCGACAGCGTCGATTGGCTTGGCTAGCATGCGCGTCACTCGCTGGGGAAACACCGATGACCGCCTTCACTGCCCGCCTCGGCCGCTTCTTCGGCGCTGGCCTGATGCTGTTGCTGCTGCAGGTGCTGGCGCTGCTGTCGGTTGGCCTGGCCGCAGGTTACTTCCATCACCGCGTGGACCTGCTGCTGGAGCCACTGTCCTTGGCCTGTGGTGGCACCGATCCGGGCGCGCGCCTGCACGTGGCCGAGCACCTGCTGGCGCGTGCCGGTGCGCTGGACGACTGGCAGCCGCTGTGCTGGTTGCCGATGGCAGCGCTGGTGCTTGCTCTGCTGGGTACGCTCCTGGTCTGCGTACACTGGCTGCGCCATGTTGATGCGCCGCTACGCCGCAGCGCATGGGGCCTGCTTGCCCTGCATGCGGCGGCGCTGCTGCTGGCCAGCGCGATGCTGCGGCTGTATGAGCATGTGTGGGAAGGCATCAGCTCTGCACTACCTGCTGCGTGCCTGACAGATCTGGCACCGGACGGGCATGAGCTGCCGTCCTCGATGCGGCAATGGTTGCTGCAGCTGTTCGCCAGGGTGGACCTGATGCCGCCGCACGCGCCTGATGCGCTGGCCATCATCCTGTGTGGACTGTTACTGGCAGCGATGGTGATTGGTCTGTGGCTGTGGCGCATTACTTCGCGATTGACCCAGCCCTGAGGCCCGGTGTGGACATCGCTGACTGACTCGACCCGGCGCTGACGCCGTGTCCACCCTCGGCGGCAGGACTCAATCGGGTTACAGTCGTTGCATCCTCATCACATGGATGTACCGATGCGTCTGTTCCTGCGTGCGTTGCCGTTGCTGTTGTTGTCACTCACCGTCCATGCTGCCGAGATTGATCGGCGTATTGCGGTGACCATCGACGATCTGCCGTGGGCGCGCCTGGATGAGATCGTGCCGGCGGATCTGCAGGCGCGTCATGCCGCACTGATGGCACAGCTGCGCCAGGCTGACGTGCCGGTGATCGGTTTCGTCAACGAGAACAAGCTGGAAGTGGATGGCAAGGTGCAGCCGGCGCGCGTGCAGATGCTGCGTGACTGGCTGGATGCCGGCTACGAGCTGGGCAACCACACCTGGTCGCATATGGACCTCAACGCCAAGGGCGTGGCGGCATTCCAGCAGGATTTCCTGCGCGGCGAGCAGGTACTGCGGCCGCTGTTGGCCGAACGCGGGCAGACGCCACAGTGGATGCGTCATCCGTATCTGCGTGCGGGGCGTATGCCGGAAGATCGCGCGGCGATGGACGTGTTCTTCAAGCAGCACGGCTACCGCGTTGCGCCGGTGACGGTCGACAACGGTGAGTGGGTGTGGGCCTTCGCCTATGCCAACGTGATGAACGAGCAGCCCGATTCAGCCGAGCGCGAAGCGACCCTGGCGAGCCTGCGCAAGGGCTATGTGCCGTACATGCTGAACAAGGTGGATTACTACGAGAAGCAGTCGTTGGCGCTGCTGGGGTATGCGGTGCCGCAGGTGTGGCTGATGCATGCCAACGAACTCAACGCGGCGACGTTCGCCGAGCTGGTGGCGGCCACCAAGCGTCGTGGCTATCGCTTCGTGTCGCTGCAGGAGGCCGTGCGCGACCCTGCCTATGCACGCGGTGCGGAGGGCTACAGTGGTCGTTACGGACCGAGCTGGCTGCACCGCTGGGCGATGGCCGAGAACAAGCCCAAGGAGTTCTACGCCGGCGAGCCGGAAGTGCCGAAGTGGGTGATGAAGCTGGCCAAGGTCGACGGCGAGTGAGGCTCAGCGCTTGACGGCCAGCACGCCGTCCAGCGCCAGCTCGGCCTTGAAGCCTGCCTTTTCCAGGCGCTTGGCCACTTCACGTGGCACATCGCGGCCGCTGGTCAGCTTGTTCGGTGCGCCGGTGTAGTGGAACAGGCGACCGCCCTTGCGGATGACGCGGGCGAGGTGGTCGTAGAACACCTGCGAGTACAGTTCGCCGGCGATGCCGAAGCGCGGCGGGTCGTGCAGGATCGCGTCGACGCTGTTGCTGGCCACCTGTTCGATCTGCTGCGAGACGTCGCCGTGGCTGAAGTGCAGGCGACCGCCCGCGGCGGCTGAATCCGGATCGGGCGACCACGGGTTGAGGGTACGCAGCCACATCACGTCGGCGTTCTTTTCGAACGAGCGGATCTGGCCGACACCAGCCTCCAATGCGCAGGCGGCGAAGTAGCCCAGGCCGCCGCAGGTATCGAGGATGATCTTGCCTGCGGGGGCGACCAGCTCGACCTTGCGGCGCGCGTCCTCGAACGGCGACAGCTTGGAGGTCGGCAGCATCTTGATGCCGTCGATCTCGAAAGTCGGCGCGCCCCATTCGGTCGGCACCAGCTTGATCAGCGAGCCGCTGAAGCGGGAGATGGAGCAGAACTCCTCACCATCCCAGTAGTACAGGGTGCGGTCCTTCAGCTTGCCCGGCCACGGGTAGTGCTGGCCACGGAAGGTGAAACCCTCGGCATCCAGTTGTACCGCCGCTTCGCTGCGCCCCAGGTCGAGCGAGCCCTGCCATTCGGTGGCGCCCTTGTCGTGGGCACGGCGCAGGGTGTCAGCACTGTCGCGGGTCAGCAGGGGGCCGGAGTAATGGGGCACAGTGGGTACTGGGG